>JAIEHQ010000138.1 GCA_029065825.1 Alistipes sp. | reverse complement strand
TAAGGAATACGTTCTTCTTCAGTACCGGACGGAACTCGGCATCTATATAGAAAAGAGCGCGGGCGATACCCAGTCGCGCAGCCTCCGCCTGACCCTTGATACCGCCACCGTCCAGATTGATGGTAATATCGTAGTTCTCGACGGTATTGGTTGCCAGCAACGGCTGCTTTACCTGAAACTGAAGAATATCGAGCGGAAAATATACTTCCAGCGATTTGCGGTTGATTGTAATCTCCCCTTTACCCGGCTTCACGAACACGCGAGCCACAGCTGCCTTACGACGACCTACGGTATTTACAACTTCCATAATACTTACTTAATCTCGTTTAACTTAATTGCCTTGGGGTTCTGAGCGGCGTGCGGATGCTCCGCGCCGGCATACACCTTCAGATTCTTGATGATGGCATCGCCGAGGCGCGTTTTGGGGAGCATGCCTCTGACTGCCTTTTCGACAACGAACGTCGGCTTCTTGGCCAGGAAATCGGCCGGAGTAGCGAAACGCTGACCTCCCGGGAAACCGGTGTAACGCGTATAGACCTTGTCGGTCATTTTCTTGCCAGTGAGCTTCACCTTGTCCGCGTTGATGACGATCACATAGTCGCCGCAATCAACGTGTGGCGTGTAGCTTGGCTTGTTCTTGCCGCGCAGAATCTTGGCGACCTGCGACGCAAGACGTCCCAATACCTCGTCGGTCGCATCGATCACAACCCACTGCTTGTCGATCGTGGCGGCGTTGGCCGAGATAGTTTTGTAGCTTAATGAATCCACTTTGTTTACGTTTAATTAATACTTGTGTTAATGTAATCCAACCTCGCACTTTGCGAGTGCGCAAAGATACGAAGAAATTCCGCAAAAACCAAAGTATTAGTAAAAAATCCAGGGATATTACGGAAATAACCGCCCCGGAGCGAAACCCTTCTCCGCTGCCGCCGGGCAGACTCCCGTCGCGAAACGGCCGAAAAAAATCCGTATGCCGCGGCATACGGATACGAACATCCGGCGGTCGGCCGCCCAAAAGACACGCCCCCGACCGCCCGACGGAAAAACTCAGCTTCCGTAAGGCTTCAGGTTCTTCTGCCCCTGATAGCGCCCCGTCGTCGGATCCACCAGCTCCTGAGGCCGCACCTTGAACTCGACCGGCAGGACATAGGAGACGCGCACCGCCGTCTCTTCTCCGGTTTCGGCATCGAGCATCCGCCCCGGCAGCCATTTCGGAGAGTTCTCGACCACCCGGACTACCTCCTCGGTAAACCTCTCGTCGGGCGACTCGAGCACCCGATCGACCGAGACCGTACCGTCCGTCTCGACGATGATTTTCACCCGCACCATACCGCCTACCCTGGCCTCCTCAAGCTCCTTGGGATAGGCCACCCGGGAGACCACCCACTTCCAGTACTTCTCGAAACCGCCCTTCTTGAACGCAGGTGCCGTGCTCAGGCCGACAATCTGTCCGTCCGAGACCACCAGTCCGCTGCGCGGTTCGGCAGCAGTGTCGTTTTCGGGCAAACTCTCCGTCGGTTTTTTGGCATCGACCGTCAGCGCCACGAGCAACGACAGCGTCAAAAACAAAATCCTCCTCATAACACCATTATTATTGGTACGGAACGAAGATAGGCAAAAAAACATATTTCTCCAAAAAAAGATCGCCCCCGGCATTTCGGAGGCGATCCCTTTTAAACTGAGTAAATTCCTATCCCAGGAACGAGAGCAGGATACCGGCGGCAACGGCCGAACCTACCACACCTGCGACATTCGGACCCATCGCGTGCATGAGCAGGAAGTTGCTCGGATTGGCCTCCTGCCCCACCGTCTGCGCCACACGGGCTGCCATCGGAACGGCAGAGACGCCGGCGGCACCGATCAGCGGGTTCATCTTCTTGCCCTCGGGCAGGAAGAGGTTCATGAAGCGGGCGAGCAGCAGACCTCCCGACGTACCCACTGCGAACGCGATCACACCGAGCAGCAGAATACCCAGCGTCTTGAGGTTGATGAACGCCTCGGCCGTCGCCGTCGCACCGACGGTAAGACCCAGGAAAATAACCACGATATTCATCAGCTCGTTCTGCACGGTCTTGCTCAGACGGTCCACCACGCCGCACTCCTTCATCAGGTTGCCCAGCATGAGGCAGCCGATCAGCGGCGCAGCGCTCGGGAGCAGCATCGAGATGATCACGGCGATCACGATCGGGAAGAGGATCTTCTCGGTCTTCGAGACGGGACGCAGCTGCTCCATCTTGATCATACGCTCCTTCTTAGTGGTCAGAAGACGCATGATGGGCGGCTGGATGACCGGCACGAGCGCCATGTAGGAGTAGGCCGCGACAGCGATCGGACCCAGCAGTTCGGGAGCCAGCATCGAGGTCAGGAAGATAGCCGTCGGACCGTCGGCACCGCCGATGATACCGATACTGCCGGCCTGCGCCGGAGTGAAGCCCAGGGCGATCGCTCCGATGAAGGTCAGGAAGATACCCACCTGCGCCGCAGCGCCGAGCATGAAGCTCTTCGGATTGGCGATCAGCGGTCCGAAGTCGGTCATCGCACCCACGCCCACGAAGATAAGACAGGGATAGATACCGAGCTTCACACCCAGATAGAGGTAATCGAGCAGACCTGCGTTCTGCACGAAGGAACCCCAGTGCACGTGTCCACCCGCAAACAACTCGGAATGGAACATGCCGGCTCCCGGAAGATTCGTAAGCAGCATACCGAACGCGATGGTAAAGAGCAGCAGCGGTTCGAACTTATGCTTGATGGCGAGATAGAGGAGAAGGAACGAGACGAGAATCATCACGATATTTCCCCACGTCGCGCCCGCGAAACCGGTCTCCTGAAAAAACTTCAGCAGACTTTCGGACATCGAAATAGCACCTGCGGATAACATCATAGCACTACTCGATAACGATTAACAGATCTCCCTCCATGACCGTCGCGCCCTTCTGGACGTGGATCGACTTGACCACGCCGGCACGCTCCGCGTCGATGTTGTTCTCCATCTTCATGGCCTCGAGTACGACGACCGTCTGGCCGACAGCGACCCGGTCGCCCTCCTTGACATTCACGCCGATGATCGTGCCGGGCAGCGGGCACTTGACCGAGAAGCCCGAACCGACGGCCTGAGTGCGGGCCGCAGCAGGTGCCGAAGGCGCCGCCGTGGTCGGGGTTACCGACAGACCGGCATTCTTGGGTTTGGGAACGACCTGCGGCTTCTTCGCTTTCGAAGCCGCCTCGCCCTCGATCTCGACCTCGTAGGCGACACCGTTCACAACGACACGAGCCAAAGTCGATTCGTTGTTCACTTCGTCGATCGAAATGTCGTACTTGTTTCCGTTTATTTTCAATGAATAGTCTTTCATACTGAATTAGCTGTTATTTTCTGTAATCTGGCATTTGAGTTAATCCGTGAATTTTCGAATTCCAGGGCGAGTAAGCACGCTTGATGCTGAGGATCGTCAGCATCTCGGTCTCCCGGTCGTGACGTGCGCTGGAGAAGAGACGGAGCGCCGTCATGATGGCGGCGACGGTCTCGCCGTCCACCTCCGACTGCGAAGGCAGCTGCTTCTTGCGCTGGTGCGTGAACACGGCGCCGAAACCCTTCATCACGAATACCATCAGCAACAGCATGAGGATTACCAGCGAGAAGCCGATGAATGCGACGATCAGGATGCTCGACCAATCTATCTGTATCATAATCCGTCAGTTTACAAAGGAATATTAGAATGTTTCTTGGCAGGGTTCTGCAAACGCTTGGTCGAGAGCGACTGCAAGGCGCGGATGATGCGGAAGCGGGTGTTGCGCGGCTCGATCACGTCGTCGATGTAGCCGTAGCGGGCCGCATTGTACGGATTCGAGAACTTGTCGCGATACTCCTGCTCCTTCTCAGCCACGAACTTGGCTTTCTCCTCGGCATTCTCGAAGCCGGCCAGCGCCTTGGCCTGCAGCACCTCGACGGCACCGCTGGCACCCATCACGGCGATCTCGGCCGAAGGCCATGCGTAGTTGATGTCGCCGCGGATGTGCTTCGACGACATGACGATATACGCACCGCCGTAAGCCTTGCGCAGCGTCACGGTAACTTTCGGAACGGTAGCCTCGCAGTAAGCGAAGAGCAGCTTGGCACCGTGCGTGATCACGCCGCCGTACTCCTGGGAGGTACCCGGCAGGAAGCCCGGGACATCGACCAGCGTTACCAGCGGGATGTTGAACGCGTCGCAGAAGCGCACGAAGCGGGCCGCCTTGCGGCTGGCGTTGATGTCGAGCACGCCGGCCATGAACTTGGGCTGGTTGGCGATGATGCCGACGCTCTGGCCGTTGAAACGGGCGAAGCAGGTAATGATATTCTTGGCATAGTCGGCCGCCGACTCCAGAATCTCGCCGTTATCGACGATGGCGCGGATGACCTCCATCATGTCGTAGGGCTTGTTCGGGTTGTCGGGAATGATCTCGTTGAGCGAGTCCTCCAGACGGTTGATCTGGTCGGTGCAGACGGCCAGCGGCGTATCCTCCATGTTGTTCTGAGGCATGTAGGAGAGCAACTGGCGGATCAGCTGAATACCCTCCTCCTCGGTATCGACGGCGAACTGCGCCACGCCCGACTTGGTGGTGTGCATCGATGCACCGCCCAGCTGCTCCTGAGTCACGTCCTCGCCGGTCACGGTCTTCACGACCTTCGGACCCGTGAGGAACATGTTCGAGGTCTCACGCTTCATGATGATGAAGTCGGTAAGCGCCGGAGAGTAAACGGCACCGCCGGCGCAGGGACCGAAGATCGCCGAGATCTGCGGGATCACACCCGAACTCATCACGTTGCGCTGGAAAATGTTGGCATAGCCGGCCAGCGCATTCACACCCTCCTGGATGCGGGCGCCGCCCGAGTCGTTCAGACCGATGCAGGGGGCACCGTTGCGCATGGCCATATCCATGACCTTGCAGATCTTATCGGACATCGAGAGCGAAAGCGAACCCGCCGTCACGGTAAAATCCTGCGCGAAGACATAGACCAGACGGCCGTCGATCGTGCCGTAACCCGTCACTACGCCGTCACCGAAGGTGTGCTTCTTCTCCATGCCGAAATCGTAGCAACGGTGGGTAACGAACATGTCGAACTCCTCGAAACTACCCTCGTCGAGCAGCATCTGGATGCGCTCGCGAGCCGTATATTTGCCCTTCTCGTGCTGCTTGTCAATCGCTTTCTGACCACCGCCCATGCGAGCCGTCTCGCGGTTCTCGATGAGCTGGTTGATCTTGTTCTGAATTTCACTCATAGTAGTTGATCGCTATTGTGTTGGTTATTTGTTCTTGTTCTCGCAAAGCTCGGTCAGGATGCCCTGAGTCGATTTCGGATGCAGGAACGCAATGGTCATGCCCTCGGCGCCCTTGCGGGGAGTGGCATCGATCAGACGGATACCCTTCTCTGCGGCATCGGCCAGCTGCTCCTCGATATTCTCGCAGGCGAGCGCCATGTGGTGAATGCCGATACCCTTGTTCTCGATGAACTTGGCGATCGTCGATTCGGGCGAAGTCGGCTCGAGCAGCTCGATCTTCGTCTGACCCAGCATGAAGAAAGCCGTGCGTACCTTCTGGTCGGCCACCTCCTCGATGGCATAACATTTCAGACCCAAAACATTCTCCCAGTAGGGAATTGCCTCATCCAGGCTCTTCACTGCGATGCCGAGATGCTCGATGTGCGCTACTTTCATAATTCGTAGATTTTTTATAAGTATTGAACGTGGTTTACGATTCGGTTATGTTCACCTTCCTACTTCTGAAAATTCATACAAAAATAGA
>JAIEHQ010000137.1 GCA_029065825.1 Alistipes sp. | reverse complement strand
CCCCGCCCCCGCTGGCCCCCCCCCCCCCCCCCCCGGCGCGACTACAACCGGGTGGAGATCATGCCGCTCGACACGACGCTGCTGAACTGGCGGATCGACTATCCTTTCTACAGAGAGGGGGTGGGACACGCCGCGCTCGGCGGACTGGGCCAGGTGTCGCTTCCCTACAACTACTTCGAGCGGCCCGAATACCGGGACTTCTCCTTCGCCCAGGGTTTCGACGCATACACCTACCGCATGGAGAACGTCCCGTTCTACAACCTCAAGCGGCCCTTCTTCCGCTTCTCCTACCTCGAATCGGGACAGAAGCGTTACCGCGAGGAGAATTTCGACCTCACGCTGGCCCACAACATCTCCCCCTCGACGGGGTTCAACCTCAACTACAAGTCGCGCGGAACCAAGGGACTCTACGAGTGGTCGCGAAGCAAGAACCACAACCTTTCGTTCGCCGTCTCGCACACGGGCAAGCGCTATTCGATCCATGCCGGGTATATCAACAACCACATCGAAACGCGCGAGAACGGCGGCGTGGTGGGGGAGTGGGCAGTCGATGATCCCACCTACGAGAAACCCTGGGGCGTGCCGATGAAACTTACCTCCTCGCAGGCGCAGAACACATTCCGCAACAACGCCTTCTTCGTCGAGCAGTCCTACGGCATCCCGCTGGTGCCCGTGACCGAGAGCGACTTCTCGATCGCCGAACTGCCGGTCGTCTTCGTCGGCCACTCCTTCGAATACAACGCCTGGAGCAAACTCTACACCGATATTCGGGCGACCTATACCGACCCGCGCGCCGACCGCGATCCGGAGACGGGCGAGTTCATTCCCCAGGACGGGCTGGAATACTACAAGGACTGGTTCATCAATCCGGCCCAGACGCGCGACTCGCTCTACGAGCGGGTCATCTCGAACCGTCTGTTCGTGCAGGTGCAGCCCTGGAGCCGCAACGGTGCGATCGGAACGATCAACGGCGGCATAGGACTCGATGCGCACACTTACTCGCAGTTCGGGCTGAGCAGTCTGCTGACCGGACGAATCGAAAAGGTGCGCCGGAACAGCTATTTCGTTTACGGTTCGATCGACGGCAAGATCCGCAAGTACGTGTCGTGGAGTGCCGATGCGAAGTTCTACCCTTCGCCCTACCGCCAGGGCGATCTCTCGATCGGCGCCGACCTGCGGCTGACGGGCTACATCCGTCGTCGGCCGCTCATTCTCGAGGGGCGTTTCCGCACCGAAACCCGCTCGCCCGACTACTGGCAGGAGCACCTCTTCTCGAACCACTACGTCTGGAGCGAGCCGTTGTCCAAGGAGAAGGAGACCCGTTTCGAGGTCTCGTTCCGCATTCCCGACTACGCCTTCGAGCTGGGCGTGTGGCAGGGGCTGCTGACCGATAAGATCTATTACGACCGCGACAGCCAGCAGCGGCAGCATTCGGGAACGGTCGGCGTGACGAGCCTCTATGCGCGGAAGGATTTCCGCGTCGCGGGACTTCATCTGGATCATAAGGTGCTGGTGCAGTGGACTACCGACGACCGGGTGGTGCCGTTGCCGGCCGTCAGCGCATACCTTTCCTACTATTACGAGTTCTGGGCCGTGCGCGACGTGCTGCGGGTGCAGTTCGGTGTGGACGGACGGTTCAATACGAGGTATTACGCTCCGGGCTACAATCCCGCGCTGGCCGGGTTCTTCAACCAGCGGGAGGTGCGCATGGGCAATTATCCCTGCCTCGACCTCTTCCTGATGGGCAAGTGGAAGCGCATGAGAATCTTCCTGAAGTACCAGCATATCAACTGGCACTGGTTCGGAAACGGCGAGTATTTCGCCATTGCGAAATATCCGCTCAACCCGGGCATGTTCAAGATGGGAATCTCCTGGGGCTTCTATGACTGATCTCGGGAGCTAAGGGAATATGCGGTCGCTTATGGGGAAAAAGATACTCCTTACCTGCTTGCTTTTGGTGGCATCGGCGCTCTTCGGCCTCGATGCCGACCGCGTCTCGTCGTCCGGAATGTCTCCCCTGTGGTATGAGATCGAGGCCGCCCGCTGTGCTTTGTCGCCTTTCGACAGGATAATCCGTGAGGTCAGCGAACGCGAGGGCAACGACTGGCGGCTGATGAGCGCCATCGCCTACCACGAATCCCGCTTTACGGCCGACATCGTCTCCAACCGGGGGGCGCGGGGACTCATGCAGATCATGCCGGCTGTGGCCCGTCGCTTCGGCGTACTGTCGGACGAGGCGCTGTTCGATCCCCGGATCAACGTCTGGCTGGGCAATAGGGTCTTCAACAGCATCGCCGAGTCGCTCGGACTGTCGGGCGGCGTTTCGGAACGGGACCGTATCTGTTTGATTCTGGCCGCCTACAACGGCGGAATCGGCCATGTGACCGATGCGCGCCGGCTGGCCCGTTCGCGGGGCGAGAACCCCGATTCGTGGGAGGTCGTCCGGCGCTACCTGGAACTCAAGGCATTGCCTGAGTATTATGAGGACGAGGCGGTCCGTTGCGGACGCTTTACCGGTTCGGCCCAGACGACGGGGTTCGTCGATGAGGTCATGCGCCGTTACGAAAAGTATTGCCGGATGATATGATCCGCTGCCGGACGGGAGTTTCTCCTTCGGTAAGGCGGGCGGATCGAAGAGGCGGAATCGGGTCGGAAGCCCGGTTTTTTTGTGCCGTCGGGGCAGGGAGCGAGCCTCTCCTTGTCCCGGTTTGTCTTTTGTCCTGGGCCGGAGAGGGTTTGGGCCGGAATGCGGGGCGGTAGCC
>JAIEHQ010000136.1 GCA_029065825.1 Alistipes sp. | reverse complement strand
CGGCGGTGGCGATCGACAAGGCTGTTGCCTCGCAGCGGAGCTGCGAGGAGGGGCTGTCCGTCAAGGGCGGTCATACGATAAGCTACGAAGAGGCCGCCCGCGCCGCATGCAGGGAGCTGGTCGGACGAATCGGGGAGCTTGTTGTCAAAACATTGCAACAATAAACGATTTACCTATATCTGAATCTGACAAATGAAACGATTATCCATTTTCCTGCTTGTTCTCTGCTGTGTCTTGCCGGCAACGGCTCAGGAGGGCAAATTTCGGATCGCGGTCTTCGACCCCACGTCGAGCGGAACCTCCATCGACGACGGGACGAAGATCGCCATCCGCGAAATCATCAGCTCCACCATCGTCAATACGGGGACGCATGCGATCGTCGAACGCTCGCTGCTCGAAAAGGTAATGCAGGAGCAGTCGTTCTCCAACTCGGGAGCGGTCGATGACAACCAGATGACCGAAATCGGCAAACTGGCCGGCGCGAATAAGATCGTGGTGTCGGTCGTGACGCTGACTGGAGGCCGCAATATGTTGAGCGTTAAAATGATCGATGTGCAGACGGCCAATGTCGAGCGCCAGAAGGTAAAGGTCGTCACGTCAGGCGAACTGCTCGATGCGGTCGAACCCATGACGCTGAGTCTGATCGGTGTCGGTACTCCTTCCGGAGAGCTGGCGATCGCCGCAGCTTCGGACGCTTCTCCGGCTGCTGCGACGGTTTCCGCGCCGGGCGAACTGCCCGATGCTGGCGGGGCCATAACACAGGGTGCCGCACCGGTTCCTGCACCGGGCGAGCTGGTCATTTATCTGCCTGCGGGTTATCAGCCGAAGAAGGAGAAGGACCGCGATCAGTTGGTTCAGGTAATGCTCGACAGGAAGATGATCGGATCGGGGACCCTGAGCGGCGGTCTTCTGCTGCGCGTGAAGCATCCGGGACCGGGCAAACATATCCTGTGGGTCGGTGGTGCCCGGATAAAGCTGGATGAGGAGTGCAACTACCTGGAATTTCAGGTTTACAGCTGGAACTATATGGGGAAGGCGCTGTACGGCATCAGTCTGAGGGAGCAGCGGAAAGTCGAGTAGCCCTCTTGTGTGACGGAGTGAATTTTAGCGATGTATGTTGGTGCGTAATGTTTTTATTCTGATCGTATTGCTGCTCGGCTTCCGTGCGGAGGCTTTCGGGCAGCGCAAGGTGGCCGTGTATGTTGTCGGTTCGCAAAACTCGGCGATAAATAAGGTGCTCGGCGATCGGTTGGTTGCTTCGTTCGCCCGTAGCGGGGAGTTTTCGGCGGTCGAGCGCAGCTCCGTTTTTCTGTCCGAGTTAGGGCGGGAGCAGCACTATCAGCGCACCGGTGCCGTGTCGGACAGCGAAATATCCGCTCTGGGCAAGCAGCTGGGAGTGGAATATGTATGCGTTGTCGAGGTGTTGGATGTTCTGGAGCGAAAATATATGTCTGCCCGCTTGATTGATATCGAAAATGCGGGAATAGTCGGTGCGGCGAGTGCTGTCGGTTTTCTGAATGGCATGTCGGATGTGATCGCGGCAGCGGATGAGCTTGCGGCATCCGTCACGAAGATAAACCGAACGTCTGCGCTTCTGCAGGTTGCGGTTTATGTGCCCGCCTCGGGTAATTCGGGACTGGACAGGATAATAGGCGACCGGCTCGTGGGTGCGTTGGTCGGTAGCGGACGGTATAATGCCGTAGAGCGAAGTTCCGGATTTCTGGCCGAACTGGGGCGGGAGCAGAGTTACCAGCGCACAGGAGTTGTGGATGACGGTCAAATATCCCGGCTCGGAGAGCAGTTCGGGGCGCAGTTGGTGTGTGTGGCGGATATTACCGAGCTTTTCGGTGAAACATATGTTTCGGTGCGATTGATCGATGTCGAGAGTGCCGAAATCGTCCGTTCCGCACAGACCTCCCGCCCGGTTGCATCGGTGGAGGATATTCTGGAGATCGCTTCCGTGTTGGGGAATGTGTTGATAGCACCTGATATGAAGACGGTCGAGGTGGAGAGTAGAAAAATACTCGAAGCGGAGGAGGAGCGGTCGCGTGCGGAATATATGGCGGCGGCGGGAAATGTGCCGTTGTGCGCTGGGGCAGATGGAGCGGGCCTGTTTTTTGACGAGGGCGATGTATCTGCTTTTTTGAAGTGGGTTCATGCGCATGTAGTCTATCCGCAAATCGCAATGGATTATGGAGTGCAGGGGCGGGTCCTGGTGCGTTGTGTGGTGTGTCGGGACGGCAGTGTGAAGAGTGTCGAGATATTGAACAAGGACCGGGTATCGCCCGTGTTGGCTTTGGCCGTTTTCAGGACGGTTTCGTCTTCTCCGCCGAAATGGACTGTTCCCGATGATGGCATGAATCGTTGGATTGCTTTCCCTGTCTATTTTAAACAGAGTTAGATTAATCGGCAGAGGTGGGGTGTGTGGATTCGCACGTCGGCTGAGCTGTGAGGGGTTGATTATGTGGCATGAAAATTGCATTCAAAACAGATGCTAAGCCGGAGTATCCGCTTCGGATTTAGTGAGGTTTCTTCATTTATTTAAGTTTGGGTTAGTAGTTTCGGAGGGAAACCTCCGGGGGCAGCAGGCAATCGTGAGATTCCCTGCTGTTTTTTTGCGCAGTCTTCGGCCGGGCGAGAGGGGCGGGCGGAGATGAAGACACCCGCATCCCTGTGTGCGGGGTGCGGGTATTGCGTATTTCTACGGTTTCGGGCCGGCGCTCTCGCTGGGGCCGGCTCCGGGTGTTTCGGGTAGGGCGATCAGAACGGCAGGTCATCGACTTCGGCCGCAGGTGCCGGAGCCGCATAGCGAGGCTCCTCGATCGGGGCGGCCTCCGGCATTGCGGGTGCCGGCTGGGCCGTCTCCTTGGGCTGGATGCGCCAGGCCCGCACGTCGGTGTACCAGCGGCCGTTGTACTCGCGCGATTCGATATTGACCGATACCGTGTAGGCGGCACCCTCGCGGAGTTTGGCCACCTCGCTCGGCTTGTTGAAGAAGGTCACGCAGACTTTGCGCGAAAATTCGGCAGTCATTTCGAAAATAACCTCCTGACGCTGCCACTCGCCCCGGGCGGATGTGCCCTGCTGTACGGGCATGATCTTATATACGACACCTTCGAATTCCATAATGATAATTGTTTTCGTGAATAGACAAAAGTAATGTTTATCCGGCGAATCCGCAAATATTTGCCGAAAACTTTGTTCGGCGCGGGCGTGCGGGGGTAGCATAAAAAAACCGCTCATGGTATCATGAGCGGTCGTTGCTGTGACTCCGACAGGATTCAAACCTGTAACCTCTTGATCCGTAGTCAAGTGCTCTATTCAGTTAAGCTACGGAGCCGAATTGCGAGTGCAAATATATGGCGTTTTTTTCGATCCTCCAAATATTTCGAGAAAAAAATGCGATTTTTTTTCATTCGACTCCTGCCGGACGGGCCGGATAAAGAGAATTACCGACGATCCAAAACGGGATCGTCGGTAATTAAACTACTGTGCGTCATTGTGTTCTTCGCCTTGTGTGGGGCGGTCTGCAGGACGGGTGCTTTCTATCGGATCAATTCGGCCAGTTTGGCGCGCAAATCGTCGCCGCGCAGCCCGCTCGCCACGATCTTGCCTTCGGGCGAGATCAGGAAGTTGGCCGGGATCGAGCGGATGCCGTACGCTTCGACGGCCGGCGCGCTCTGTCCGTTTTCGATGCCGATCACATTGGGCCACTCCATCCGCTGCTCCGCGACGAAGTTCTTCCAGCCCTCCCGGTCGTTGTCGAGCGATACGCCGTAGATCGTGAATCCCTTCGGGCCGAACTCCTCGAATGCCTGCTTCAGGTGGGGAATTTCTCCACGGCAGGGACCGCACCACGTGGCCCAGAAGTCGATCAGCACCCATTTGCCGGGACCGATGAGGCTCGACAGGGCGAGCTGCTCATCGGCCGTGTCGCGAAGTTCGATCTCCATGTAGGGTGCGCCGATGCGGGTGTTCTCCATCGCGTCGATCGCTTGGCGGATTCGTCCGAGGAGGAAGTGGTCGGCGTGTTTGCCGGAGAAGCGCTCCAGCGTGGCGCGCGCCTCGTCCGGCTCCATCTCGGGGAAGAGGTTGCTGAAGAAGAAGATACCGGCCTGGTTGTCCGTGTTGTGCTCCATCGCACGGCGGATTATGTCGTGCGCTACGCGATCGAGCGAATCGACGCGGCTCATGTCGCCGCTCTCGAGGGCGCTCAGGAATTGTCCCTGCATCATCTGCAGCGAGTCGCTGACGGGTGTGTAGGCATCGTTGGAGGGGGTGCCCGTGACGGCGATCTGTCCCATCGGACCGGTGGTCAGGCGGATCTCGCCCGGCTCGAGGAAGATGGTGGCGATGGGTTCGTAATAGCGGTCGTTGAGTACGACGATCTCCGGCTTCTCGATCCGGCCCTTGATGACGAAGGTGCCCTGCTGATCGACGGCTGCCGCTGCCAGGCGCGGTTCGTCGCGCTTTTCGATCGAGTGGAGGAATACCGAGTCCGTTCTTCCCGGTGTGATCGTACCTCTGAGGGTGTAGCTGTTCCCGCCGCAGCCGCACAGTGCCGTTGCGGCGAGGAGGAGTGACATCGATTTTTTCATGTGTCTTATTTTATTCGGTTTGTATTGTTTGCGTTTCGTTGCTGTTCCGGTGCGTGCCGCGGCTGTCCGGCGGCGGTTCATTCGCCGGTTTTCTTGGCGCGGTGCGTGCCGGGCGACTGCGTGCGGATCTCCCGCTGGGGGTTTTCCCGCAAAAACCGCTCCCAACTCGAGCTGCCGCGCGACGAGGCGGCTTTCAGCCCGCCGCCGAGACCCTTGACGCGTTCGCCGCCCTGGAGTGCTCCGCTCAGCGGCGAGCGGGTCATGAAGTAGTGGCACAGCGCGACGGCCATGCCGTCGGTGGCATCGAGCCGTTGGGGGCGTTCGATGCGGAGCATCCGTTCGACCAGCGAGGCGACCTGCTCCTTCGGTGCCGATCCCTTGCCCGTGATCGACTGCTTGATCCGGCTCGGGGCGTACTCGAAGACCGCCAGGCTGCGGCTCAGGGCGGCCGCCATCGCGACTCCCTGGGCGCGCCCCAGCTTGAGCATGCTTTGGACGTTCTCCCCGAAGAAAGGCGATTCGAGCGCCACTTCGCAGGGGGCGTGCCGGTCGATCAGCGCGCCGACCTCCTCGAAGATGCGGTGCAGCTTGGCGTAGGGGTCGGCGAGCTTGTGCAGGTCGATGTCGCCGAGCGCCACCGAACGCAGCTCGCGGCCCTCGACCTCCAGGATGCCGTAGCCCATGTAGTTGGTGCCGGGGTCGATGCCCATGATGCGGAACGGGGTCGGTGCGGACACGGCGGCGGGGATTAGCGTTTCTTCAGCGCTTCGAGGTCCGACTCCAGACGCGTGACGCGGCGCGCCAGCTCGGGCAGGTTCTTGAATACGGCCGACGAGCGGTGGTACTGGATGCCGGGCAGCGCAGGGTAGCCCAGGCGCACCTCGTCGTCGGGGACGTTCTTGTCGATGCCGCTCTTGGAGCCGATCTTCACCCGGTCGCCGACGGTCACGTGGTCGGCGATGCCGACCTGGCCGGCCAGGAAGCAGTTGCGTCCCACCCGCGAGGTGCCGGCGATTCCGGTCTGTGCCGACGAGACGGTGTTCTCGCCGATCTGGACGTTGTGGCCGATCTGGATCAGGTTGTCGAGCTTCACGCCCCGGCGGATGACCGTCGAGTCGGTCTTGGCGCGGTCGATGCAGGTGTTGGCTCCGATCTCCACGTCGTCCTCGATGATCACGTTGCCCAGCTGGGGTATCTTGTCGAAGCCCCCCTCGGCATTGGGCATGAAGCCGAAGCCGTCGGCACCGATCACGGCGCCGGCGTGCAGGATGCAGCGCTCGCCGATCCTGCAGCCTTCATAGACCTTCACGCCCGGGTAGAGGATGGTCTCCGCGCCGACCGTCACGCCGTCGCCCACGTAGGTCTGCGGGTAGATCTGGCAGTTGTCGCCGATGCGGGCGCCCGACTCGATGACGGCGAAGTCGCCGACGTAGCAGTTCTCGCCCACGACGGCCCCTTCGGCGATCGAAGCGCGGGGGCTGATGCCCTGCTTGCGGGGTTTCGCGGCCTGATACATGGCCAGCAGCCGGACTACGCAGGCGGCTGCGTCATCGACCTTGACGAGCGTCGCGGCGACGGGCTCCGAGGGGGTGAAATCTTTGTTTACCAGAACGATCGACGCTTTGGTCGTGTAGAGGTGCTTTTCGTATTTGAGGTTGGTCAGGTAGGCCAGGGCTCCCGGTTCGCCCTCCTCGATCGAGGAGACGGTGTGTACTTTGGCCTCTTTGTCGCCGACGATCTGGCCGCCGAGAAAACCGGCGATCATTTCTGCGGTAAATTCCATCATGATGTCTGTTAGGTGGTTATTGATTCGTTTTTCGTGTCAGGTATTTTTCGAGGTCGATGCCTTCGGGCATGAACTCGGCGACCGGGCGGCCGAAAGCCAGCAGTTCGCGCACCGTGCTCGACGCGATGTCGGCGACCGCAGCCGGCGTGAAGAGCAGTACGGTGGCCAGCTCGGGAAAGAGCCTCCGGTTGGCGGCATCCATCGTCCGCTCGTACTCGAAGTCGAGCGTGTTGCGTACGCCCCGGATCAGGGCCGCCGCTCCGACTTCGCGGGCGAAGTCGCCCGTGAGTCCCGTGTATATCCTCGCTTCGACGCGGGGGTCGTCCGCATAGAGATCCTCGATGAGCCGCTTGCGGACCTCGACGGGGAGCAGTTCTCTCTTCGATACGTTGTTGCCGATGCCGACCACGATCCGGTCGAAGAGCATCAGGGCTGTCGCCACAAGGGCGGCATGGCCTCGCGTGAAGGGGTCGAACGACCCCGGAAAGATGGCGACGGTATGTGACATGCGAACAAAGGTATAAAACTATTTCGGAATAGCGCTCATTCCGCCGCAAAAACTCGTGCGGGAGGGCATTAGTCGGTATTCCAATAATTGGATTCATCTCCCTCATATGCATCTAGAGCATCCGGCAACTCTCCGTAGGGATAATATCCTGTGCCATTCCCGGAAAAAACATTGTCTTGGCAATCCTCCTCCCAAGCTACAAACTCACCATAATGATTTATATAATGAGCAACCGCAAATTTGCTATCTTTGCAAACAAGAGCCTTTCCATCAAAGAAATGATTGTATGCACTGCTAACTTTATATTTAGCTTCAGTAATTAATTTGCCAGATAATGAAATCAACCCGGCTAAACCATTTTCAACAAATCCAAATGTGAATTCTCCCGCATCGAATATATCCTCATATTTCGGTGGAATTATCACATCTACTTTATTACTAAGATGTCTATAACTTACTATACCAAAGAGACCCTTCTTCTTGGTCTTAATAAAAACACTATCTTCTGTTTGATAGAACAATGATAGTTCATCATAGGATGTGTCTAATATGGTTTCACCCTTGATATTTAGGAGTCCTTTGAATCTCTTGCTTGAACCGTATGTTTTTAAATTGGCGAAAATACCGATTTTGGACATATTTTCAATTTGGGTAGGAGTTATAGTTTTACCATAAACAAAGAGACAATCTATAGTTATATCGGGAAAAATGCAGCTATATAAATATAAGTTATCTCGTTGCGCCCATTCTAAGGGACTAATAGATTTTTCATTTAGCCCTTTAATAAAGTCAAATACTTCTGCCCTATTATTGAAAATTACTTCTCGGTATTCCATATCACAAAATTACATATTTCTTGAGATTTTCGGGTCAATGTAAATAATTTCAAATAATACATTTGTGTTTGCGGAGCGGTTATTGCGTATCATTTGATGATAACAAAACACCCAATATCACTGCCATTTCTAGGTGTAATATTGGGTGTGAATTTTATAAGAGCTTGATTGTCAAGCAAACTTGCGGAGAGAGAGGGATATGTATCACCTCTGCAACCTCTTGTATATTACAATTTTAATTCGCTATCAAATCAAAATTTCACCGAATAACACACATGCAATTTGCACTATTTTACATGATGCCATACTTTCCAATGCAAATATAGTGATAATTATTTAATAATCAAAATTTCAGACATAAATTGTAATGCTTTCAACGGTTTATTGAAAAGTTCGTCTTTTGTCGGTCTTTTTCTTATCTCACGGCATAGTCCGAACTGCGTTCGATTCATCCTTCGGTTTATCGGGAACGATTGCTTAATGATATTTCATATATAATTATTGATATATGTATTGAAATTGACAGCCATTTCAGCTGATTGTCACTTAAATTACAGCTAATCAACACCCGATTATAGAAAATATAAAATTCTATAATGCCCGTTTTTTCTTCCTCCATCTTTGCAGTATCAAAATTAGCAAAATATGGACGAGAACATGAATGAACAGATTACGCGGATTCTGAATATCGTAACGGATATTTTGGAAGACGTGCGGCTTCTCCGCCACCGGCAGAACGTCCTGATGGGCGACCCTATGCTGGAGTTTCCCGAGGTATGCGAAAAACTCAGACAAAGCGAGCGTCAGGTGCGGCGGCTCCGTGAGACTGGCAGGCTGGTCGGCTTTACCATCGGTCGCAGGAGAATGTACCTGCAATCCGAGGTGGACGAATTCATTCAGCGGTCGAAGAAGCAAAACAAATCTAATAAATAATATCACTATGGAGGAGAAGAACAAAGAGGGCTATGTCCTTATCGGCATCGAACAGTTGGAGGAACTGCTGAAAAACCAATTCATGATGAGTCAGACCGTGCTGCTGTTCGAATATCTGTGCAGCCAGAGCAAGTATCCGCTGTTTCTGTCCGCCAAGTCGGCATGCGAGGTGCTCGGATTGAATCCCGAGACATTGGAGCAATGCCGCCGCAAACGAACTATCAGGGTTCGAGTTCTCGGCCGGCAGTTTCTCTACAATGCCTACGACCTGATTGCGCTGTCGTGTAAACTCAACCAACGTAAGATTCAGCGGGTACTGCGCAATATTCCGAAGTTCGCGTTTCGTTAGATTGTCAGCATCTTAATAAAACATCCCGAAGATTATTTTCGGGATGTTGAAGATTACTATAATGCAACAATTGACTAACGATTGTTCTTATTTAAAAACCTAAATATATTATTTATATTGATTCCAATAC
>JAIEHQ010000135.1 GCA_029065825.1 Alistipes sp. | reverse complement strand
CGTCAAGAAGATCGCCGGCCGCGGGGCCGGTTCGGGGATGATGCGCGATGTGCCGCTGATGGTCGAGATGACGCGCCGCATCGTGGAGGCGGTCCGCAAGCCCGTGACGGTCAAGACCCGGCTGGGAGGGGACGAAGAGTCGAAAAACATAGAAGATATCGCCCTGCGGCTGCAGGATGTCGGCATCGCGGCCCTGACGATTCACGGACGCACCCGCGCCCAGATGTATCGGGGGGAAGCGGATTGGACGCTCATCGGACGGATCAGAAACAATCCGGCGATACGCATCCCCATCATCGGCAACGGCGATGTCGATTCGGGTCCCAAAGCCCGGGAGATGTTCGAGCGCTACGGAGTGGACGGCGTGATGATCGGCCGGGCGACCTACGGACGCCCCTGGATCTTCCGCGAAGCGAAGCACTTCCTCGCCACCGGCGAGGTCATGCCCCAGCCGTCGGTGGCCGAGCGGGTCGAGATAGCCAAGATCCACCTGGACAAATCGCTGGAGATAAAGGGAGAACGGGTCGGAATTCTGGAGCTTCGCCGCCACCTGTCGAACTATTTCAAGGGGCTTCCCGATTTCAAGGCCACGCGGCTGAAGCTGGTAACATCGGTCGATCCCGACGAGATCCGCGCGACCCTCGACACGATCGCCGAGCGCTGGGGCGACTTCGACACGCGGGAAATCGTGCCGGCTCCGTTGTCGCACAACGTCTGAACCGGAGCGCTCCGGCGCTTGCCGTCGCCTCGCATGCGACTGCCCGGCAGCGATGCACCCCCGCGTCCGGCAGGAGCGGGGTGCCGCCGTGCGTCAGATCACGCTCCGTCTTTCACGCAGCGCAGGGGAAGTCCCGTCGCTGCCTCCATTCCTATGATGCTCCGAATGCCGTTCCGGGTAAAACAGAGAGACAGATACGCGGTCTCGCTCTCTTCGTCGGCCGTCGAACCCAGAAAATAGCTTCGCGCGAATCCGTCGTTCAGTTTTTGTCCCGTATATTTTCCCGCCGCGTCCCGAATGCCGGCAAAGGCGAAAAACGCATCCGGCAACGCTGCGCCATGCTCCATCAACTCCATGAAATCCGCCTTCGTCGGAATATGCCACCCCTCGGGGCAGATGCCCCGCACGCCCTCCGATTGCGGCGCTACGCTTTGCGCTGCGGCCGTCCCGGCCGCCGTTTCGAGGTCGTACAGCAGCCCCTGTTCCGCGACGTAGTCGGCCTGCTCGGAAGCGGTCAATGACAATGTGCTGGGAAACCACACTCCGGCATTCGCCGCAGGGTCGGACGAAACGCTTTTCCCCGACGGAGCGTAACGGAGATTCTCCGCCATCCACACGCTGCCGCTCGGCAGTGTCGCAGTGCGGTAGGTCACGCCTTCGTAGAGAAGCGTCTGCTCCGGATCGGCCGGCTTCTCTTCGTCGGCGGGAACGAGCGCGCCGCCGTCGCTCCAATCCCGGATCGCTCCCTCCAGCTGGGCGGTCAGCGTGACATTGGTCAGCGTTGCGTCGATCGTGTAGCGGCTTCCGGAGCACAGCTCGGCATCGCGGAAGGAACGGACGTGGGTCGCTCCGTCGGAAGTTTGCACCACCAGCCGCAGCGACACGCTCTGCGGAACGACGATCGCCTCGTAGCATCCCGCATCGCCGGGACAAGGATAAACGACGACTTCCGGCGAAGAGAGGTCCGCACGGGCCGTTCCATTACCCAGATCCACCACGGCATCCGCCCGGAGTCCCTCCAGCCACACGCACGAAACGGTCTCCTCGGAGCGGTTGGTCAGGCGTACGGCTATCTTGCAGAGCAGGTGATCGAAGACCAGCGAAACGGGCGCACTGCTCGGAGTTACCCCCTCGGCCCTGGCCAGCAGCAGATCCGACGAGGCATAGGCTTCGGCCGATCGCTGGTCCGCCGCCGTGCTGAAACGCTCGGGCATTCCCGACGGCGCGTAGGGGTAGTAGCCCGTCAGTGTCGATGGCTCTTCCGCTCCATCGTACCAGACGAGTGCGTCCGATGCGAAGCAGCTGCCGTCGTAGGAGAGCGGGGCATTTTCGCAATAGCGCCCGTCGGACTTGTCGATCCGCAGACCGATGCGGTCGCCCTCGTCGAAATTCACTCCGGTAACCCGGGTAATGGTCGGTGCGATCCGCACCGGTGCGGGTTCGACGACAGGGGAGGTGTCGTTCTTGCTGCACCCCGCCAGTAGGGACAGAGCGCAAATGATTCGGACATATACACGCATGAGGCTGAGTTGTTGGTTTCTTCTTTTCGCAAAGATAGCATAAATAATAAAATATGCAAACCAAACAACACAAAAAGACACCAACCTGTCTCTCTCCGGGACCTATGAAACGAAAAAGACGGAGAGATTCCGAAAAATCTCTCCGCCGCTATATCTCCGGTATGCACGCTTACTGGGCCTGTATCAGCGACTGGATGCTGCGGATGAGCATCGCCACCGCGACCGAATTGAATCCTCCTTCGGGAATGATTACGTCGGCATATTTCTTCGAAGGCTCGACGAACTCCTCGTGCATCGGCTTGACCGTCGAGGTGTACTGGGCGATGACCGACTGCATCGTCCGCCCCCGGTCGCATACGTCCCGCAGGATGCGCCGGGCCAGGCGTATGTCGGCATCCGTATCGACGAACACCTTGATGTCCATCAGCTCGCGCAGCTCCTTGTTCTCGAAGATCAGAATCCCATCGACGATGATCACTTTCGACGGCTTGACAGCGACGGTCTCCCGCAGTCGGTCGTGATCCACGAACGAGTAGAGCGGGTGTTCGATCGGCACGTTGTTCTTCAGCGTGCGGATGTGCTCGACCAGCATGTCAGTGTCGAAAGCCTGGGGATGGTCGTAGTTGAGCTGCGTCCGCTCTTCGTACGTAAGTTCGGGATGGGCCTTGTAATAATAGTCGTGACAGAGCGTCGCGACATCTTCAGTGCGGAAAGCCTCCTGAAGCCGCTTTACCAGCGTACTCTTGCCCGACCCCGTTCCGCCGGCGACACCGATTACCGTTACTTTCATAAATCAATATTATCGTCTCAATGATTTCGGACTCTTCCTTCCGACCGCCCCCGCCGAACCCCGGCAAAGACTCCCGCGACGATCGCCCGCCGCCGGCCGGATAAAAAAAGGATCGCCCCGGCCACAGCCGGAACAGTCCTTCGTCTTCTTATGCGTCGATGTTGGCGTAATGCGCGTTCTTCTCGATGAACTCGCGGCGCGGCGGCACCTCGTCGCCCATCAGCATCGAGAAGACGCGGTCGGCTTCCGCCGCATTTTCGATCGTCACCTGACGCAGGATGCGGGTGTCGGGGTTCATCGTCGTCTCCCACAGCTGGTGGGAGTTCATCTCGCCGAGACCTTTGTAACGCTGAATGTGCACACCTTTGCCCATCTCTGCCGAAATCTCGTCGCGCTCCTTCTCCGTCCAGCAGTAGCGCTCCTGCTGCCCCTTCTTGACCAGGAACAGGGGCGGGGTAGCGATATAGACATGGCCGTTTTCGATCAGCTCCTTCATCTTGCGGAAGAAGAAGGTCAGCATCAGCGTCGCGATGTGGCTGCCATCGACATCGGCATCGGTCATGATGATGATCTTGTCGTAGCGGAGTTTTTCGAGGTTGAGCGCCTTGCTGTCCTCCTCGGTGCCGATCGTCACGCCCAGCGCCGTGAACATGTTCTTGATCTCCTCGTTCTCCCACATTTTGTGCTCCTGCGCCTTTTCGATATTCAGGATCTTGCCTCGCAGCGGCATGATCGCCTGGAAGTTGCGATCGCGGCCCTGCTTGGCCGTACCGCCTGCCGAATCGCCCTCGACGAAGAAGATCTCGGCGATGGAGCGGTCGCGGCTCGAACAGTCGGCCAGCTTACCCGGAAGCCCGGCTCCCGAGAGCACGGTCTTGCGCTGCACCATCTCGCGGGCGTGGCGTGCCGCATGGCGGGCCGTCGCCGCGAGGATTACCTTCTGCACGATGGCCTTGGCATCGCGGGGGTTCTCTTCGAGGTAGTGGGTAAGGGCCATCGACATGGCCTGATCGACCGCAGCCGATACGTCGTCGTTGCCCAGCTTCGTCTTGGTCTGTCCCTCGAACTGCGGCTCGGCCACCTTGACCGAAACGACGGCCGTCAGACCTTCGCGGAAGTCGTCGCCGTTGATGTCGAACTTCAGTTTGGCGAGCATGCCCGAATCCTCCGCATACTTCTTGAGCGTGCGGGTCAGCGCGCGGCGGAAGCCCGTGAGGTGCGTACCGCCCTCGATGGTGTTGATGTTGTTCACATAGGAGTGGACGTTCTCCGAGAAGGAGTCGTTGTACTGCATGGCGACCTCGACCGGAACGCCGTTCTTTTCG
>JAIEHQ010000134.1 GCA_029065825.1 Alistipes sp. | reverse complement strand
GTGCAAGCGCCCGCCCCGCCCGGGCAAGGAAGTACGATCGAAAACATGCGAAAAAAGTACGCATTTGACAATCATTTTATATCTTTGCTTCCGCTTTTTAACTTAAAACGCATGAAACGTATCTTAATCGTAGGTGCCGGTGGCCAAATCGGTTCCGAATTAACGACTTATCTTCGTAAGATTTACGGCAACGACAACGTCGTAGCCACCGACGTGCGCGAGTGCACGCAGCTCGCCGAATCGGGTCCCTTTCAGGTAATGAACGCTTTGGACGCGGCGGCAATGGCCGAGCTGGTATCGAAGCAGAAGATCGACTCCATCTTCAATCTGGTGGCCCTTCTTTCGGCCGTCGGCGAGGCGAAGCCGCAGACTGCCTGGCAGATCAACATCGGCGCGCTGATGAACTCGCTCGAAGTGGCGCGCGAATACAACTGCTCCGTCTTCACCCCCTCGTCGATCGGTGCCTTCGGCCCCTCGTCGCCCAAGGACAAGACCCCGCAGGATACTGTGATGCGCCCCACGACCATCTACGGTGTCTGCAAGGTCACGGGCGAGCTGCTGGGCGACTACTATCACTCCCGCTTCGGAGTCGATGCCCGTTCGGTACGTTTCCCGGGTCTGATCTCGAACGTCACGCTTCCGGGCGGCGGCACGACCGACTATGCGGTGGAGATCTACTACGAAGCCATCCGCAAGGGTCACTTTACCTGCCCCGTGCCGAGCGACGTATATATGGACATGATGTATATGCCCGACGCCCTGCGCGCCTGCGTGGAGCTGATGGAGGCCGACCCCGCCAAGCTGATCCACCGCAACAGCTTCAATATCGCTTCGATGAGCTTCACGCCGGAGATCATCTGCGCCGAGATCAAGAAGCGTCTGCCCGACTTCACGATGGACTATGACGTGGATCCCGTCAAGAAAGCCATCGCCGAGAGCTGGCCCAACTCGCTCGACGACACCTGCGCCCGCGAGGAGTGGGGCTGGAAACCCGAGTGGAATCTGTCGAGCATGACCGACGACATGCTGGAGGTCATCCGCAAGAAGAACCTCAAATAGTCCGCCGCCGACCGTGCATCGGCACGGCAGCGACACCGGGGAGGGATTCGGCCAACGAGTCCCTCCCCTTTTTCGACCGGCGCGGCTCCCCGACAGCGAGAGAAGACGCTCCCGCCTGACGGCCGACCCGCCGCCCGCCAGGCTCAAACGCCGGAAGGCCCCGCCCCGCGGCAAAAGGCAGCCGCCCACCCCGGACAGCCGGCACGCAGGGGCATCGGGACGACGGCCGGCCGTGCGCCCCTTCGGGCGGAAATAATCGTTATTCGAATAACAATTTATCTCCAAAAAACGTTATCTTTGCCGGCAGCAAACAAGCGAAAAAAAACAAACCATACAAAAAAATCACGAATTATGCAGATTGTAGAGATCCATGCAAGAGAGATCCTCGATTCGCGAGGCAATCCGACCATCGAGGTCGAGGTAAGAACGGCATCGGGCGCATTCGGCCGCGCAGCCGTTCCGAGCGGTGCATCGACGGGCGAACACGAAGCCCTCGAGCTGCGCGACGGCGACAAGGGACGCTACCTGGGCAAGGGCGTCGAGAAGGCCGTAGAGAATGTGAACAACCTGATCGCTCCGGCGATCGTCGGCATGAACGTGACGGATCAGGTCGGCATCGACAAGACGATGATCGCCCTGGACGGCACGCCCACCAAATCGAAGCTGGGTGCCAACGCCATCCTCGGCGTTTCGCTGGCTGCGGCACGCGCGGCGGCCGACTATTTCGGTCTGCCGCTCTACCGCTACATCGGCGGCGTGAATGCCAAGACGCTGCCCGTGCCGATGATGAACATCATCAACGGCGGCTCGCACTCCGACGCTCCGATCGCATTCCAGGAGTTCATGATCCGTCCCGTCGGCGCTCCCTCGTTCAAGGAGGGTCTGCGCATGGGTGCCGAAGTATTCCATAACCTGAAGAAGGTGCTTCACAAGCGCGGCCTCTCGACGGC
>JAIEHQ010000133.1 GCA_029065825.1 Alistipes sp. | reverse complement strand
CTACCAGACGGTGCATGTCCGCCGCCTGCGGCCGCTGCTGCTACCGCAGCACCTCGCCCTGCTCGCCGAGCATATACGGGCGCTCTTCGGCTACGACCTCCGCCCCGACCCGCAGCGGTTCGAACGACGGATCGCCGCACTGCTCGAAACCGCCCGGCAGCCGGCAAAGGTCTCCTCGTTCGTGCGCATCGAAGCGACGACCGCCGAGGAGCTGCGGCTCGTTCTGTCGGCCCCCTCGCTCTACGACGGCTATGCCCTCCGTTCGCTCCGCCCTCAGGCCGCTCCGCTCCGTTACGAGATTCCGTTCGGCGACCGGCCGACCTCGCTGCGGCTGGAGACTCTCCGCTGGGCCAGGGAGCTGGTCCGCGCCGCCGGAGCCGCCACCGTCATCCGGTGCGACCGCCGCGACCTGGTGCGCGCGGCCGACGACGCACCCCTGTTCGCCGTGCTGGGCGAACGGATCTACACCCCTCCTGCCCCCCCGAGCATCGAACGCGACCAGGCCCTGCGGGCCATTGATGCCGCCCGCCTCGGCGTTACCGAGCAGGAGATCGGCCGGGAGCAGCTCGCCTGGTTCGACGAACTCTTCTACTTCGACCACCGGGGCATTACCTCCCTCTCAGGCTGCGGGGAGGCCCTCTACACCGACATCATCGCCGCAAGAATCGCCCGCACGCTGCCGCTGATCCTGCGGCAGTAAATGCCCTCCGGGGCGGAGCAGAGTTGCCCCGCCCCCCGATCCTGCGGCTCCCGCGCACTCCGGATGCAGCCAAGATGCCCGCGGCCCCGACAGCACCGGACGACAATATCGCGCCCCGGCTGTTCGTATCTTTAACTTCGCCTTAAATACTTCACCTCAACAAAACTCGAATAAGTTCGGTTTTGCATTCGGCTTATTCGCACTTTGGCTGCGCCTTAGATACTCCGGTCCCGGCATAATCAAGCTGACGCTTGCTTCTGCCCTTTGGCTTATTCGTATCTTTGGCTCCGCCTTAGATACTCCGATCTCGGCATAATCAAGCTGGCGCTTGCTTCTGCGCTCGACTTTTCGCACTTTGGCTGCGCCTTAGATACTCCGGTCTCGGCATAATCAAGCTGGCGCTTGCTTCTGCGCTCGACTTTTCGTATCTTTGTCCGACACGAAGCCCCGCCGCATGAAACTCAAACCGCCGAAAATCATCCGCCGCCTCTTTCCGTCGCTGATCTGGGAGATCGACGACCGGGAGGGAGTCTTCCTGACTTTCGACGACGGTCCTACCCCGGGCATTACCGAATGGATTCTCGCCACACTGGAGAAGTACGATGCCAAAGCCACCTTCTTCCTGCTGGGCAAGAACGTCGAAGCCTATCCCGACCTCTTCCGCCGCATCGTCGAAGCGGGTCACAAGGTGGGCAACCACACCTACTCCCACCAGAAAGGCTGGGGGATGAGCCTGGAGCGCTACCTGGAGGATGTCGATTTCGCCAACGATCTGATCGACAGCCAGCTGTTCCGCCCGCCCTACGCACGCATCACCCCGGCGCAGGCCCGGGCGCTCGCCCGGCGCTACACGATCGTGATGTGGGACGTGCTTTCGCGCGACTACAGCCGTTCGCTCTCGCCCCGCAAGTGCCTGAAAAACGTGACCCGCCACCTCGAACCCGGAGCGATCGTCGTGTTCCACGACAGCGAGAAGTCGTTCCGCAACATGCGCTACGCCCTGCCCCGCACCCTGGAGCAGATCCGCCGCATGGGGCTCCGCTGCAAAACCATCGAACTCTCGAACCCATGAAAATCATCGTCGCCGTAACCGCCGCGAGCGGTGCGATCTACGCACGGCTGCTGCTCGAACGCCTGCTCGCCTCGGAAGAGATCGGGCAGATAGCCCTGATCTTCAGCCGGCAGGCCGAAGAGGTCGCCCGCTACGAGGGGATCCGGTTTCCCGAAGATCGCCGCATCCTGCGCTACGACCGCGACGACCTGTTCGCTCCGCCGGCCAGCGGCTCGGCCGACTACGATGCAATGGCGGTAATCCCCTGCTCGGCCGGCACGCTCGGCCGCATCGCCGCCGGTGTCTCGACGAACCTGATCGAGCGGGCGGCGGACGTGATGCTCAAGGAGCGCCGGCGGCTGGTGCTGGTGCTGCGCGAAACCCCGCTCTCGCTCCTCCACCTGCGCAACATGACGGTCCTGACCGAAGCCGGCGCGGTCATCCTGCCCGCAGCGCCGGCATTCTACGCCCGCCCCGCGACGATCGAGGAGCTGTGCGGCTCGGTCGTGGAGCGCACGACGGCGCAGCTCGGGATACGCCTCCCCTGCTACCGCTGGACGGGCGGCCAGACACCCCCGCCCTGCGGAGAGTAGCCGCCGGCAACACGGAAAAACGGAGCGCCGCCCGCCGAAAATAAAGACACGAAGAGTCTATTTCGAAGAATTTTTGTAATTTTGCGCATTCGAAACGATTACATAAAAAACATACTCCAATGGCAACAACCGCAGACATCAAGATCGGCATGTGCATCGAGCTGGACGGCAAGACGTTCCAGATCGTCGATTTCCAGCATGTAAAACCGGGCAAAGGCCCCGCTTTCGTGCGCACGAAACTCAAGAACCTCGAGAACGGCCGCGTTCTGGACAACACTTTCACGGCAGGCGCCAAAATCGAGCCGGTCCGCGTGGAGCGTCGTCCCTACCAGTTTACCTACGAAGACGACCTGGGCGCGCACTTCATGCACACCGAGACCTTCGAGGAGATCAACATCGACAAGAACCTGATCGCCAACTACGACCTGATGACCGACGGCCAGATCGTCGAGGTCATGTTCCACACCGAGAAGGAGAGCGTCCTTTCGGCCGAACTTCCCCCGATCGTCGATATGGAGGTTACCTACACCGAGCCGGGCATCAAGGGCGATACCGCTTCGACCAACTCGCTCAAACCGGCGACCGTCAATACCGGCGCGACGGTACGCGTGCCGCTTTTCATCAACACGGGCGACAAGATCCGCGTCGATACCCGCACGCGCGAGTACTACGAGCGTATCAAATAAACTCCTCCCCACTTTCAGGGAGCGGTCTCCCAAGGGGCGTACTTCCCGGTACGCCCCTTTTTCTCGCCTGGGGGGGGGAAACACCCTGCCGCTCCCCGACGGCGAAAACGCGCAGGCCCGGAGCCGCTCCGTCCCGACCGTACGGAAATGACCCGAAATTTGGATTTTTCGGAAATATTCCCTATCTTGCACGACGCAAGACGGCCGGAGCGGATCTTCCCGGCCTGTCCGAAACCGCGAAAAACGACCGAAAACCAGATTGCCTATCGAAACACTCTATACTCTCAATAAATTACAGGAGAAAGAGTTATGAACAAGAAAGCATTAAGCGACCAGCAGTTGCTTAATCAATATCTGTCAGGCGATCGAACATCCATTTCCCAGCTGATCGAACGTTACGAGCGTCGTATCCGCGACTATATCTACATGATGGTCAAGGACAACGACCGGACCGACGACATCCTTCAGGAGACCCTTATCAAGGCGGTCCGCGTCATCGACGAGGGACGCTACACCGACAACGGCAAGTTCCTTTCGTGGATCCTGCGCATCGCCCACAACCAGGTAATCGACCACTTCCGGGCCGCAAAACAGCACAAGCAGGTCAATGAAAGCGAGAGCGGCTACGACCTGCTGGGCACCCTGCGCTTCGCCGAAGGAACGGTCGAGGACCGGATGGTCAGCCTCCAGACCGAGCAGGAGGTGCGCAACCTGATCGAACAGCTGCCGCCCGAACAGCGCGAAGTGGTCATGATGCGCTACTACTCCGGACTGAGCTTCAAGGAGATCGCCGAGCAGACACAGGTCAGCATCAACACCGCGCTGGGGCGGATGCGTTATGCGCTGATCAACCTGCGGCGCATGATCCGGGAAAAAGAGCTGGTTTTATGTTAGCCGGCGCACAATAAAACGAATGCCGCGGCGTTTTTTAATTGCAAAACGAAAATTGTCGCGGCCTATGAGTGAAATCGACCAAACGGACACAACACGATCTATCTCGGACGAGGAGCTGCTGCTGAAAGAGGTTGTCGGGAACGATACGGATCTGTATTACCTGCATTTCTTTCTTTCGGAGATCCTTCAGAAGGGATAATTTAGGGTTAATTTTTGATGGGAGAAGGCTGCGGATATTCGTCCGCAGCCTTCGTTTTCCCAAACCTGCGTACGCAGGCGGCACCTCCCCGAAAGCACAGACCGGCCGGAGGGCTACAGCCGCTGCAGTTCGGCGCGCGTCAGGTGCACGTCCACACCGCCCAGCGCGTAGCAGCCTATGTCGTAGGGATTGTAGTAGAACGTTATTCCGTCGTCGGTAACCTCGAAATTCTCGGTCGCGGCGATGTACTCCGGAAAGAAGCCCAGCTCGGCCAGCCCTTCGTCGCCCGCGACATCGAACCGCTCGTACAGCTTCCGCCGGATCTCCTCCTGCAGCGCCGCCTGGCGCTCCTGGTCGAACAGATCGGCCAAAGCCAGCTCATACCCGCCCGCGAGCGAGTAGTTGTGGCACTCGATCGAATACATTCCGTGCGCACCGCCCGTGTAGCTCGACCGCAGGATCATGAAGACCAGCAGCGAATCGACCGTACGCGCCTCCGACTCGACCGTCAGATCCAGCTCCGTCTCCCAGTCGGGTTCCCGTTCCGGCAGATCGCCCACATATTCCTCCATAAACCGGGCGACCGAAGCCTCGACAGCCTGGCGGACATCGCCCCGGAAGTGCTCCAGCCCGAAGAAGTAGTGTTTGTTCGCCTCCTCGATCGCCTGCAGGGCCGGAGTCTTGCCGGCATCGACGATCGACGCGAAAGCGTACTGGAACCGCGCGGAGACACCTCCGCGCACCACGACGGTATCGGCCACCATCGTCTCGAACCGGGGAGCCGTGCTCCTGCGGCATCCGCCGGCGACCATCTCCGCCAGCAGCAGCAAAAAAAAGATCAGTCGTTTCATAACTCCAACAGTTTAAAATCCGCCGGACAACCCCGGCCGCAGTGTCCCGCAACGGCACGAGGGCAAGAATCCTGCAAAACCGTGCGCGCCGTCTCCGGAGGAGAACGCCCGACAACCGCCCTGCGCTCCGGCTGCGCGGCCACGATCGTGCCGCACAGACCTCCGCGATACATTACAAATATACGAAAAAGAGGCGGGAAACGGGAGGAAACAAAAAAATATCGTTTTTTTCCTCGAAAAATTTGGAGGTTTCAAAATATCGTCTTACCTTTGCAGAGCAAAACCAAAGAGGTGGATTCATCTAAGGGCTAGGATACGTGCCTCTCACGCACGACATAGGGGTTCGAATCCCCTATCCACTACTCGAAACGGCTGTACGAATCGTACGGCCGTTTTTTCGTTACCCCCTCCACCAGTCCGCTGCGCGGAGTTCCCCGCCTGCCGTCCGAAACGGCACAGCCTCCCGCACCGTTCCCAACGACTTCTTCCGAACGAATAAAAAAGCGGTCCCTGCTCGCAACAGGGACCGCACTTACAACCGCACGCAGGAACGGCCGCACCCGCAAGAGCGAGCCGACCGTCGCGCGGCAATTTACTCCTCGACCGTTTCCTCCTCTTCGACGAAAGGCTGCACATCGAGCAGTTCGACCTCGAACTTGAGGGCTTCGTTGCCCCGAATATAGGTATTGCCCATGATTCCGCGGGGACCGTAAGCCAGATCGGAGGGGATCCAAAGCGTGATCTTACCCCCTTTGCCCACGAGCATCAGACCCTCGCCCCAACCGGCAATAACACGGTTGAGCGCGAACTTGGCAGGTTCGTCCTTGGCATATCCTTTCGGATCCATCTGCTTCATCATCTCCTTTACCTCCTCGGGCTTGAACTCGAAGCGCGAGCTGTCGAACGCCTGTCCCTTGTGGTTCCAACCGGTATAGTGCACCTCGACCACATCGCGCAGATCGCCGGCCTTGACGCTCTCGTCGCCCGGCTCGTCGATGCGGTAGAGCAGCCCCGACTCGGTCTTCTGCACGCCCGGCTGCTTCTCGATCGACTGCAGCCACTCCTCGCACTCCTTGCGATTCTGCTCGGGAACAACCACCTGCATGTAGTGAATCAGGTATCTGCGGGCACCCAGCTGATCCATCTGCGCCTGCTCGGCAAGCACGTCGCGCACCGCCGTGTCGAACCAGTAGAGCTGGATGGGATAACCCGACTTGAGCATGTTGTCGCCCAGATCCACGCCGAAGCCGTAGGAAATATCGCGACGCTCCCGCTCATCCGTGAACATGGCGCTGCGATCGGCCTCGTCCGCCTCCGAACGCAGCGAATCGGGAATGAGCGCCTGCTTCTTGGCGATCTCCTCGGCACGCTGCATGCGCTCCGTTCTGAAGTAGTTGCCCACCATCTCGCGAGCCTCCTCGGGGGTCATGCGCGACTTCTCCATCGCACCGTCCTTCATACCCTTCATCATCTCGTCGATGTCGAAGGGAATATCCCCCATCACACGCGTAAGACTGAATCCCAGCTCCGTACCGAAAGCATAGGAGAGCGAGTCGAGCTGCGACTTGTCGCCCATAGAGATAGAACCGTTCTTCGTCGTACACGAAGCAACGAGCGCAGCGCATGCCACCGCCGCCAACACAAGTGTCTTTTTCATCTTCGATTTGTTTTTTGTTTATCCGTTTGTTGTTAAAGATTTACTTTCCGGTCGCACCGCATCAGCGCCTCTCGCCGAGCCGGCGCAGCGACACGAGTTCGATTTCGTAGAATAGCGTCTCGTTGGGACCGACCCCCAGGGCTTCGTTGCCCTGCGCTCCGTAGGCCAGACGCGAAGGAATCCAGGCATTGATCCGCCCCCCCTCGCCGACGAGCTTCACGCTCTCCTTCACTCCGTTCATCAGATCGCCCACCGCCGAACGGAGCGTATCCGCCCGCTCGTACGACGACTCGACCGTCCCGCCATCGACATGACGGACCACATACCGCAGCCACACCGTATCGCGATCATTCCTCGGCATGCGCTCCTCATCGCCGCCCTGGGTTATCTCGTAGGTCAGCCCCCGTTCGCTGCGGTACGAACGGTTGCGCTTGCGGAAGTCGGCCAGAAACTGCTCCTCGTATGCCTGAGCCTGCTCGGGCAGCGAGACATTCACGTAACGCAGGTAGAAGGCCCGGGCCTCCCCGGGAGTCATCCGGGGCCGGCCGGCATAGACATCCTCCACCGCACGGCAGAAAGCATCGACCCGAAGCGTCGAATCCATACGCAGCAGGTTGTTCGCCACATTCAGACCGAGCACGTAAGCCACCGAATCCTGCTGCGTGCGCAACTCGCCTCCGCCCCCGCTGCGGCGGTCGCAGGAGCCGAGCAGCAGACACACCGCCGCCGCGGCCAAGGCACATCCCGTTCTCATGCCTTGCCGTTTTTTCGGGAAAACACCAGAATCAGCAGCGAGCCGAGCAGCGCCGAGGCGAACGAGCCGAGCAGGATGGCGATCTTGCCCCGATCGACGATCTCCGCACCGGAGAAAGCCAGCGTATCGACGAAAATCGACATCGTAAACCCGATACCGCCCAGACATGCGACGGCGAGCAGCATCTTCCAGCTCGCCCCCTCGGGCATCGAGGCGATCCGGAACTTCACGGCCAGCCAGCTGACCAGGAAGATGCCCAGCGGCTTGCCGACGAGCAGGCCGAAGAAGACGCCCATCCCGATGGCCCCCGCCTCGGGCGAGACGTGGAAGATCCGGAAGTATTCGAGCGACTCGATCCGCACTCCCGCATTGGCGAAGGCGAAAATCGGCATGATGAGGAAGGTCACGTAGGGTGCCAGCGCATCTTCGAGCCGGTAGCTCATGCCGACGGAGTTGTTGGTCAGCGACGAAATCATCCGCATGTAGTGGCGCTGCTCCTCGTTGGGGAAGTCGCCCCCGTCGGACTTGGCGCGCAGCAGCGCCCGGCTATACACTTCGAGTTTGCGGGAGAAATAGACCTTGTTGTAACGCGGCTTCATCGGGATGAACATGGCCATCACCACACCCGCCAGCGTCGAATGGATGCCCGAATAGTAGAAGAGACCCCAGACGATGACCGCCGGCACGAGGTAGAACATCATCCGCACCTCGCCCGCACGATTGAGGAAGTAGATGCCCACCAGGATCAGCATCGCCAGCGAAAGCAGCAGCAGGTTGATCTGCCCGCCGTAGAAGAAGGCGATGACCAGAATGGCACCCAGGTCGTCGGCGACGGCCAGCGCCGTCAGGAAGATCTTGAGCGACACCGGCACCTTGTCGTTGAAGATCGACAGGATGCCTATGGCGAAGGCTATGTCTGTCGCAGTCGGGATTCCCCAGCCGCCCGCAGCGACGGTTCCACCGTTGAAAGCCAGATAGATCAGCGCCGGAGCCACCATGCCGCCCAGCGCCGCCAGCACGGGCAGGATCGCCTTGCGCATCGAGGAGAGCTGTCCGCAGACGATCTCCCGCTTGATCTCAAGGCCGACCAGGAAGAAAAAGACCACCATCAGCACGTCGTTGATGAACGTCTCGATGGTCATGCCCCGGGGGAACATCCAGTCGATCATGCCGGTCGATCCCTTGATGACCAACGCCAGGTCGATCTCCAGGAAACGGGAATAGAGGTCGGCCGTCAGCGGACAGTTGGCCAGGAACATAGCCACCGCCACACTGACGAGCAGCACCATACCGCCCGCCCAGGGAGCCTCCAGAAAACGTCGTCCGCGCAGCGAGAACTGGTAGCGCTGACGCACCCAACTGTACATGGAAAAAAGCCTCATCATTGTCTTATTCGTGTTTGATTGTATTCGTTTTCAAGGTCAGGCCGCACAATTTGTAAAGCACCCGCGCGCCGACCACGGCATCGGTCCGGTCCCCGGACGAGGGGACCACCTCCACCAGATCGAACCCGACGATCCGCCGGCCCGAATCGGCGACGCACTCGAGCAGATAGACCGCCTGCTCGAATCCCAGACCGCCCGGCACGGGAGTGCCCGTGTGGGGGCAGAGTTCGGGCGACAGGCCGTCGATGTCGAAGCTCACATAGACCGCCTCGGGCAGCTCCTCCACGATGCGGCGGCACTGCTCGGCCCACCCCGTACCTTCGAACGCCGCACGCGCCAGCGAACGGGAGTCGAACGAGCGTATCCGCCCGTCGCGGGCGGCCAGCTCGGCCTCGGCATCGCAGAAGTCGCGCACGCCGACCTGCACCAGGCGGGCGACCTGCGGCACGTCGCGCAGCACGTTATACATGATCGAGGCATGGGAGTACTCGAACCCCTCGTAAGCCGCCCGCAGGTCGCGGTGGGCATCGATATGCAAAATGCCGAACCGCTCCTCGCGCGCCGCGATCGCCCGGATCAGGCCGTAAGGGGTCGCATGGTCGCCGCCGACCAGCCCCACGATCTTGCCTCGCTCCAGCCATTCGTCGGCCTGGCGGCGGATATTCTCGTTCATGGCGGCGCACCCCTCGTTCACGCGGCGGATCCGCCGTTCGACGCGCTCATCGGCCGGATCGCCCCCCTCCTCGAGGTGGCGGATGACCTTTTCGGCATCGGTGCGCAGCCGCTGGGACTCCTCCTGCAGCGAGTAGTCGATGTCGGCCGTCGCGATCCCCTCGCGCCAGGCACCGGGTGCCGAAGCGTCGTAGAGATCGAGCTGCGTCGAAGCCTCGATCAGCGCGTCCGGCGCGAAAGCCGTACCCGCTCCGTAAGAGACCGTAACGTCCCAGGGCGCCGAAATCAGCACCAGCCGCGCCTGCTCGGGAGTAAAGGGAAGCCCGTAGTAGGCACCGTTGTCCACACCCACCCCGTTGGGGTCGAATCCATCCAATTCCATAATCGACACTTTAATCGGACAAAAATACGAAAAAAATCGGGAACTTATCCCCTTCTCCGCCCGCAGCGATGCGATTCCCCGCCTGCGGCGCAGCCCCGAACCGTTCCTCCCCGGACAAGCTCCGGGGAAAGAGCGGCGCGAACCCTGCCGCACGCCGAAGAGACTGCCTTTGCCTCAGGCAGGGGCACGGCCGAAAAGCCGACCTGCCGCACGACTCCCCGCTTTTCGTTTTTTCGCTATCTTTGCCGGAGGAAACACCCTCCTCGGGAACGGTCCGCCTGCGGCTTCCGGCCACAGCGCACCACACCCGGGAATATACAAGCAAATACCGTGCAAAAGATGAAGATAATCGCCGATGAAGCCATACCTTTTCTGAAAGGAGTGTTCGAACCCTTCGCCAGCGTCTCCTACCTGCCCGGCCGGGAGATCTCGCCCGAACAGGTGCGGGAGGCCGACGCGCTCATCGTCCGCACCCGCACCCGCTGCGACGAACGGCTGCTCGCCGGCTCGTCCGTGCGGATGATCGCGACCGCCACCATCGGCTTCGACCACATCGACAGCGACTACTGCCGGCAGCAGGGCATCGCCGTCGAAACAGCCGCCGGATGCAACGCCCGGGGGGTGCTGCAGTACATCGCCGCAGCCCTGGCCGGAGTTTCGCGCAGGGAGGGGTGGCATCCCTCCGAAAAGACACTCGGCATCGTCGGCGCAGGCCACGTGGGATCGCTCGTCGAGTCCTACGCCCGCAGCTGGGGATTCCGCACCGTCGTCTGCGACCCGCCCCGCGAGGAGCGCGAGCACTGCGGCTTCCGCTCGCTCGAAGAGACGGTCCGCGCGGCCGACCTGCTGACTTTCCACACCCCGCTCGACCCGACGACCCGCCGCATGGCCGACCGCCGGCTGCTCGCCGCGACCAAACCCGGCTGCACGATCATCAACTCCTCGCGCGGCGAGGTAATCGACACGGAGGCGCTGCGCGGCTGCGGACGGCCCTACATCCTCGACGTGTGGGAGCACGAACCCGACATCGACCCCGGCCTGCTCGCCGGCGCGCTCTTCGCCTCACCCCACATCGCCGGTTATTCGCTCCAGGGCAAGGCCAACGCCACGGCGCTGGCCGTGCGGGCCGTCGCCCGGAGGTTCGGACTGCCGCTCACGGAGTGGTTCCCCGCAGCGGTCGCCCCCTCGCGGCCCCGCCCCGTCGGCTGGGAGGAGATGACGGAGACGATCGACCGCTACTGCGACCTGGAGGCCGAAAGCCGGCGGCTCAAAAGCGCCCCCGAACAATTCGAGGCAATCCGCAACAAATACGCCTATCGCGAAGAGTACTTCTAATACGGAGCGGCCAACGCTCCGCCCCGCACGCACGCCGGCACAACCGCCCCCGGACAGCGTCCCGGCGCGGCAAAATCGCGAATAAAAAATAAATTTGCTTTTGCGCCCGGCTTATGCGTATCTTTGCGACCGCAAAAAAAACGACCGAACATGTACCGCCGCATCATCAAACCCATCCTGTTCGCCCTGAGCATCGAGCGCGCCCACGGCATCGTGCTGCTGCTGCTGCGTCTGATGGGATGCGTCCCGGGCGGCCGCAGGTTGTTGAGCGCCCTCTACCGCACCGACCACCCGTCGCTCGAACGCGAGGTGCTCGGACTGCACTTCCCCAACCCGGTCGGCCTGGCCGCCGGCTTCGACCGCAACGGCGATGCCTACCGCGAACTTTCGGCCCTCGGGTTCGGATTCGTCGAGATCGGCACCGTGACCCCCCGCCCCCAGCCGGGCAATCCGCGTCCGCGCGTCTTCCGGCTGCCCGACGACCGGGCGATCCTCCACCGCACGGGCCACAACAACCGGGGACTCTACCACACGATCGCCCGGATACGCAGCGGCCACGAGGGGATCATCATCGGGGCCAACATCGGACGCAACACCCTCACGCAGCCCGAACAGGCGGCGGGCGATTACCTCAAGTCGTTCCGCAACCTCTATCAGTACGTCGATTACTTCTCGATCAACGCCTGCTGCGACAACTGCGCGGACAATGCCCGCTCGCACGACGAGCGGCAGCTGATGGAGATCCTCGAACCGCTGTTCGACTTCCGGCGGGGACAGAACCAATACCGGCCGATCCTGCTCAAGATCTCGCCCGACCTTTCGGACGAGGCGATCGACCGCATGACCGACCTGATGATCGCCACTCCGCTCGACGGCATCGTCGCCGTAAACGGCACCTTCGACCGCTCGGGCCTCGCCACCGACGGGGCGGCGCTCGCGGAGATCGGCAGCGGCCGGGTAAGCGGCGCACCGCTCACCCGGCGCGCCATCGAAGTGGTGGCACGCATCCACGAGCGCTCGCACGGCACCTATCCGATCATCGGCGTGGGCGGACTGATGACCCCCGACGACGTACGGGCGATGCTCGCGGCGGGCGCGAGCCTGGTGCAGCTCTACACGGGATACATCTACGAAGGCCCCCGCCTGGTGCGGGAGATCTGCCGCACGCTGATCGACGGCTGCGGACACACGGCCGCCGCGCAGCCCGCCGAATAGCCCGGCCGCACCGGACACCCCGCCTGCCGCAGACTCCGGACGGAAGAGATCCGCACGGACGAGGCGAACCGACAAAAATCCGACAAGAGATACGACAACCATGAAAGCATCCATCATCACGATCGGCGACGAAATCCTGATCGGACAGATCGTCGATACCAACTCCGCATCCATTGCGCGACACCTGAACGCCGCCGGCGTGGTCGTCAGCGAACGCACCTCGGTCGGCGACCGGCGCGAACGGATTACCGAAGCGGTCCGGCGCGCCATGCGCGACTGCGACATCGTGATCCTCACGGGCGGCCTCGGCCCCACCAAGGACGACATCACGAAAAAGACCCTCGCCGAGCTCTTCGGCTCCGGCATGCGCTTCGACCGAAGCGTCGCCGCACACGTGCAGCGGATGCTCGAAGCGCGCGGAATCGCCTACAACGACCTGAACCGCAATCAGGCGCTCGTTCCCGAGTGCTGCACGGTGCTCTTCAACGCACACGGCACCGCTCCCGGCATGTGGTTCGAGCACGACGGCCGGGTGGTCGTCTCGCTGCCGGGCGTTCCCTTCGAGATGGAGCACCTGATGACCGACCAGGTGATGCCCCGGCTCAAGGCCCGCTTCGCCCTGCGGCAGATCGTCCACCGCACCCTCATTACCTCCGGACTGGCCGAATCCATGCTCGCCGAGAAGATCGCCCCCTGGGAGGAGGCGCTGCCCGACTACCTCCACCTGGCCTACCTCCCCTCGCCGGGCGTGGTGCGGCTGCGCCTCTCGGCCTACGAGGTGGAGGGCGAAAGCGTCTCGCAGGAGATCGACCGCCGCTTCGCCGAGTTGCAGCGCCTGATCCCCCGCCACATCCTCGGATTCGAGCGGGCCACCATGCAGGAGCTTGTCCACCGGCTGCTGAGCGAGCACGGACGCACCCTCGCGACGGCCGAAAGCTGCACGGGAGGCACCATCGCCTCGCGCTTCACGGCCCTCCCGGGCGCTTCGGCCTACTTCCTCTGCGGGGTGGTCTCCTACTCCAACCGCGCCAAGAGCGACCTGCTCGGCGTGCCGGCCGAAACGATCGGGCGGCAGGGTGCCGTCAGCGAAGAGGTGGCCCGCCGCATGGCCGAGGGGGCGCGCCGCATCGCCGGGGCCGACTACGCCGTCGCCACCACCGGCATCGCCGGCCCTTCGGGCGGCTCGGAACAGAAGCCCGTCGGCACGGTGTGGATGGCCGTCGCCGGTCCCCGCCGCACGGTCGCCCTGCTCAAGCAGTGCGGCACCGACCGGGGGCAGATCATCGACCGGGCGGGTGCCTTCGCCATCGCGCTGCTGCGCGACGAGATCGAGCGCGACCTGCATCCCGACACCGAAGAATCCGCCGCCGGAGAATAGACCGACCGTCCCGGCGCGAAGAAACGCAGGCGCGGCACGAAAAATCGCCGGGGTTTTTGTTATTTGGGCAAAAGATCGTATATTTGCACTCCCCGAATCGGGTTTAATTAAAATAATTAGGAATCAAATGAAAGTTTGCGAAATCACAGGCAAGGTAGCGATCGTGGGCAACAACGTCTCCCACTCGCACCACAAGACCAAGCGCAAGTTCAGCCCCAATCTGAAAAACAAGCGCTTCTGGTCGGAAGAGGAAGGTCGCTGGATTACCCTCAAGGTATCGGCCGCCGGCATGAAAACGATTAACAAGAAGGGTCTCGCAGTAGCGCTCCGCGAAGCTGCCGCTCCCAAGAAGGTTTACTAAAATCCGAAGAGACAAATGGCAAAGAAAGGCAACAGAGTGCAGGTAATCCTCGAATGCACGGAACAGAAGGCAAGCGGCGTTCCGGGAATGTCGCGCTACATCACGACCAAGAACAAGAAAAACACGCCCGACCGTCTGGAGCGCAAGAAATACAACCCGTTCCTGAAGAAGGTCACCGTACACCGTGAAATCAAATAATTTTAGTGCTATATGGCAAAGAAAGTAGTCGCAACGCTGAAAACCGGTACCGGCAAACAGTTTACCAAGTGCATCAAGATGGTAAAATCGGAGAAGACCGGCGCTTACGTATTCAAGGAGGGCATCATCCCCAACGATCAGGTCAAGGACTTCTTCGCGGAGAAAAAATAGATGCAACGGTATTAGGCGAAAACACGTTCGCTTAATACAAAGGGCGTTCCCCGACGGGAGCGCCCTTTGTATTTACCGCCCCGCCGCATACCGGCAGCGAACGCGCAATCCGGCCGGGAGCCCCTCCGCCGCACCGCTCCGGCAGCTACGGCCGCGACACACGCAGCTCGATCGAGGCACCGCCCCACTGGTTGATCGAATAGCGCTCGTCGCAAACGATCCGGTCGCCGCAGGAGATCCGCACCTGCAGCGGAAAGGGGGGATGGCCGCCGATCTCGCCGTCGCAGGGCAGGGTGTGGGGTATTACATATATATATAATACGATGCTCGCGCACGGAACCGTCTCGAGCGACAGCTTCCGGTGGGCGGGAATCGTCTCCGGGCGACGGGCGGGCGACTCGCCCGGCTCGGCCACACGACTCTCGGCCGATGCGAACCCGACACGCCGCCCCGACTCATCGAAAGCTCCGCAAACCAGCGCGGCGTTGTAGCGCCACCACTCGTCCGAACGGCTCTGAATCTCTACTCTGAATTTTTCCGCATGTTCCATCATCGGACAAATATACTCTTTTTACCGGCTGGCGGTTCGCCCTGCGCCCTGTTTTTTCCGCACCGCCGCCCCGCATCCCGCACCCCGGCCGAAAAAAGAGAAGTCGCACCGCTCCTCCGACCGGTCCCGAACGCGCATCGTCCGCAAAACAAACACGCAACCTTTGGTACTTATTCGATTTTTTCCTACCTTTGCGAACTGGGAGTGAAAAAATGGATACCGTTCGTAAATATTCCATCGCCTACAAGGGCCTCTCGCTGGGGGAGCACACGTTCGATTTCGAAATCGACGAAGACCTGTTCCAACTGTTCGAGAATCAGGAGATAAGAGGCGGAAACTGCCGCGCGGAAGTCAGGCTCGTCCGCTCCGAAAGACAACTGCGGCTCGAGGTTTCGATCCGCGGCGAGGTCGTCGTGGAGTGCGACCGCTGCCTGGGTGACTGCGCGCTTCCGGTGGATTACACCGGCACGCTCGTCGTGAAATTCTCCGACGAGATCCGCGAATACGACGGCGAGACGATGTGGCTCTCTGCGGCGCAGGACCATATCGAACTGGCCCAATACCTCTACGAAAGCATCGTTCTCTCGCTCCCCTACCAAAGGGTCCATCCGGAAGGAGGCTGCGATCCCGACATGCTCCGCCGCTTCCGCATCGTCTCGGACGAAGAGTTCGAACGGATCGAGAACCGGGCGCAGCAGCAGAGCGCACCCGCTGCGGAAGACGACCGCTGGAGCCGGAGCCTCGAGACGCTCAAGGAGCGGATGGAGCAGGAGGAAAAAGAAGAAGAGAAGAAACGTTAAACTCATAAAAACGATATTGCAAGATGGCACATCCTAAACACAAACATTCGTCAACGCGACGCGACAAGAGAAGAACCCACTACAAGGCTGTCGTTCCGACTGTCGTAACCTGCTCGAACTGCGGCGCATCGGTGCTCTACCACCGCGTATGCCCCGAGTGCGGCTTCTATCGCGGCAAGCTGGCGATCGAAAAGAAAGCGGCGGAATAATTCTCCGGGCGGAGCGCGGCTCTGCCCGGTCATAAACGATTTTACGAACCAAATTTCCAGATTATGTTGAAGATCGGTATGGATGCTATGGGCGGCGACTTCGCCCCCGAAGCGGCCGTCAAGGGAGCTGTTATGGCTGTCGATGCCATCGGGCCCGAGAGCCGCATCGTACTTTTCGGCGACGAAGAGCGGATCCGGACGGTACTCCGCAGCGAGGGATGCCCCGCCGAGCGTTTCGATATCGTGCACACGAGCGAAGTGATCGAGATGGGCGACCATCCGGCCAAAGCCTTCCTGCAGAAGCCCGATTCGAGCATCGCCGTCGGATTCGGCCACCTGGCCAAGGGGGCGATCGACGGCTTCGCCAGCGCCGGCAGCACCGGCGCGATGATGGTCGGCTCGATGCAGGTCATCAAACCGATCGAAGGGGTCATCCGTCCCACGATCTCGACGGTCATCCCCACCGTATCGGGAGGCAAGGCGCTGTTGCTCGACGTGGGTCTGAACGTCGATTGCAAGCCCGAGGTACTGGCCCAGTACGGCACGATCGGTTCGATCTATGCCGAGGCGGTACTCGGCATCGCAACCCCGCGCGTGGCGGTGCTCAATATCGGAGAGGAGGAGACCAAGGGCAACGCCCAGGCCAAGACGGCCCACGACCTGATGAGGGAGTGCGGCCGGTTCAACTTCGTCGGCAACATCGAAGGGTCCCACCTCTTCTCGGGCAAGGTCGCCGACGTGATCGTCTGCGACGGATTCGTCGGCAACACGCTGCTCAAGACCGTCGAAGGACTTTTCCGCATCAACAAGGCGCTCGGTTTGGCCGATGTGCCGTTCTGGAAGGAGATGAATGCCGAACACGTGGGCGGCACGCCGGTGCTGGGCGTGAACGCCCCGGTCATCATCGGACACGGAAGTTCCTCGCCGCTGGCGATCAAGAACATGATCCTCTCCACAGAGCGGTATGCTCAGGCCGGGCTGACCGAAAAACTGCAACGAGCGTTCAACAACTAAATCGACCCCGAATGAAGAAAATTACAGCAGCGATCACGGGTGTCGGAGCCTACCTGCCGGACTACCTGCTCACCAACGAGGAGCTGAGCCGCATGGTCGATACCTCCGACGAATGGATCATGTCGCGCATCGGTATCAAAACCCGCCATATCCTCAAGGGCGAGGGGCTGGGCACCTCCTACATGGGCGCCCGCGCCATCAAGGATCTGTTGCAGAAGACGGGAGTCAATCCCCTGGACATCGACATCGTCATCTGCGCCACCGTTACCCCCGACATGCAGTTTCCCTCGACGGGCAATCTGATCGCCGACCAGGCCGGATGCAAAAACGCGTTCGCCTACGACATCTCGGCCGCATGCAGCGGCTTCCTCTTCGCCCTGACCACCGGTGCCCAGTTCATCGAAACGGGCCACAGCAAGAAGGTCATCGTGGTCGGAGCGGACAAAATGTCCTCGATCGTCGATTACAACGACCGCAACACCTGCCCCATCTTCGGCGACGGCGCTGCGGCGGTGCTCCTGGAGCCTAACCAGGAGGGTTACGGCATGATCGACTCGATCCTCCACTCGGACGGCTCGGGCGAACAGCACCTCTACATGAAGGCGGGCGGCTCGCGCTATCCGGCCACGGAGGAGACCGTGCGCAACAACTGGCACACCATCACGCAGGACGGTCCGGCGGTATTCAAGGCCGCCGTCTCGAACATGGCCGACGTATCGGTCGAGATGATGGAGCGCCACCACCTGACGGCCAACGACGTGCGTTATCTGGTACCCCATCAGGCGAACCTGCGCATCATCGACGCGACGGCACGGCGCATGGGACTGAGCCGCGACAAATGTATGATCAACATCGACCGCAACGGCAACACGACGGCTGCGACGATCCCCCTCTGCCTCTACGAATACGAAGCGGCGCTCTGCAAGGGCGACAACCTGATTCTCGCCTCGTTCGGCGGCGGATACACGTGGGGCTCCATCTATGTCAAGTGGGCCTACGACGGCGAAAACTGCTGATCCGGGCAAAAGGAGAGACAAACGGAGGGAACGGCACCGATGTCGTTCCCTTCTTATTTTCGCCGGCCGCCGGCCGAAAACGAGATTGGCGCGCTTTTTGCACATACAGAAACAGCAAACAATCTAAACGAAAGAAATCATGCTTAGCAAGAATTTACAAGACGCAATCAATGCGCAGGTAAACGCCGAATTCTGGTCGGCCTACCTCTACCTCTCGATGTCGGCCGATGCCGAGGCCAAAGGATTCAAAGGGGTAAGCAACTGGTTTTACGTACAGTTCCGCGAGGAGCAGGACCATGCCCGCATCCTGATGAACTACATCCTGGCACGCGGCGGGCGCGTGGAACTGGCACCGATCGCTGCGGTAAAAACCTCCTGGGGCAGCCAGCTGGAGGCATTCGAGGAGACTCTCGTCCACGAGCGCAAGGTAACCGCCCTGATCAACAACCTCTACGACCTGGCCATCGCGGAGAAGGACCACGCCACGTCGAGCATGCTCAAGTGGTTCATCGACGAGCAGGTCGAGGAGGAGGAGAGCGCCGCCTCAATCATCGAGTCGCTCAAGCAGGTCGAAGGCAACAAGCTGGGTCTCTACATGATCGACAAGGAGCTGGCCGCACGCACCTACACGCAGGCAGCACCGCTGGCCGGCAAGGAGTAGCCGCCGAGGCGGAAGCTGCAAGAAACCGCAACCGATGAGGTTGCGGTTCTTTATTTTCCGTAGCGGTCGCGCTTTCGTTTCGGTCCGGTTTTTGTGTTTTTCATAGCAGCAACCATAAAAAATGTTCTCTATGAAAAAGATCATGTTACTCGTCGCGGGCTTTCTGACGCTCACGACCGCCGCAATGGCAGGAAACGACAAGCCGATCAGACTCAACGAGCTTCCCAATGCAGCACAGCAATTCGTCTCGACCCATTTCGGAGGCCGACAGGTCGCCTATACCACGGTGGACACCGAACGGCCCAAAACCTACGAGGTGGCTTTCCGCTCGGGCGAAAAGATCGAGTTCGACCGCCGGGGCGAATGGAAGGAGATCAAGTCGCTGCGCGGCACGCTTCCGCCCCACGTAATTCCCGAGGCGATCCTGCGCCAGATCGTCCGCAACTACCCCGGCACCCGGATTACCTCCATCGAGCGCGACAGACACGAGTACGAGGTCGGGCTGACCAACGGCATGGAGCTGACCTTCGACAAGGAGTTCCGCCTGATCGACATGGACCGCTGATAGACCCGCATCCCGAAAATACGGGAAAAGAGAGGCTCATGCCTCCCCCACACACCCGCCTCGCCGGAACCCGCAACAACTCCGGCAAGGCGGGTGTTCTGTCGCCGCCGCACGCACCGCTGTCCGACACGAAGCCGCCCGGACCGATCCTCTCAGCGGTGCTCGATCCCGAAATCGATACCCGCCCGCCGCGCCTGATCGTGCTGCTCCCGGCGGGGAATCCGAAAGATACGCCCCTCCTTGAGCAGCCGGGCACCCGTCTGATGGAAGCAGAAGGGAACTCCCTGCGCTACGCATTGATCATGCAGCGCAAGCACCCAGTCGTAGTCGCACACCCGGGCCTCCGGTCCCGACTCTCCGCCCACCGTAACCTCCTCGATAGCCGCCGAGAGATAGCTCCCGAGATCGAGCGGACCGAGCAAAGGGGCGCAAACGACGACCCGATGCCGCACGGGAAGCCGCAGGAAAAGCGGCAGCCGGCTGTCGGCCATCCGCTGGTTCTCGACCGTGCAACCGATCGTCACATGCTCCCACCCCGCGCCCCAGTCGTCGGGCAGACACTCCGCCAGACGTTCGATGCGCTTGGTAAAGAACATGAAGCGCAGGTCATGACGCAGGCGCATCATATCCCATGCCTGCACGCGCCACGCATCGGCTTCGGGGAGCAGGAAATCGGAGGTAAAACAGGTAAATACCATCTCGCGGGCCGGAATCTTCCACCGTCCGTCGCGCGAACGGCGCACGGGAAGGTCGTAGGCCGCCGTGCGAGCGATCTGCCCGCCGTCGCGCTGCCGGGCGGCATCCTGCCGATAGACATAACAATGGCGGCACCCCTCGCTCACGCGACGGCAGCCGTGCCAGGGATTCCACGTAACGGACATGTTCGAAAAATTGACTGAGTCGTGCGGCGGAGTACGGTTCGACGCATCCGCCGCACGGTGCCGGCGCAAAGATAATACACGAATGAGCCGATCGGGCACTGCGCGGCGAATATGTTTGCGCGACAGGCCGGGGAGCGGTCCGCACCCCGGCCATCCCGGCCATCCCGGCGCTCCGGGAGGCACCTCAGCTCCCCGACTCCTCCTCCCCCGGCGCAGGCGCCCCGACGAGGAGGGGATGCTCCTCCGGCTGCCGGTCCAGATAGCGCCGCTTGAACAGATCGGCGCAGAAGAGAAAGACCGAGAGCAGCACCGGACCGAAGATTACCCCCATGAATCCGAAGAGCGAGAGTCCGATGACCACCCCGAAGACCGTCACGAGCGGATGGGTGTCGGCCATCCGCTTCTGCAGGATAAAGCGGGCCAGGTTGTCGGTCTGTCCGATCACGACCGTTCCGTAGGCCGCCAGTCCCGCCGCCATGCCCCACGATCCCGTCAGCCCGAGGTAGAGGGCCAGCGGCAGCCACACCAGCATCGTCCCCACGATCGGGATGATGGTCGCCACGCAGGTCATCACACCCCAGAACAGCGCCCCGGGCACGCCGAAGATATAATAGCCCACGAGCGCCACCGCCCCCTGGATGACCGCCAGCAGCGGAATGCCGATGGCGTTCGAGCGGACGATCATCGCCACCTCGCCGACGATCTCCCGGGAGGTGTTCCGGTTGAAGGGGATGAACTTGCACAGATAACGCTCCATCGCGTCGCCGCCGATGAGCATGAAGTAGAGCACGAACAGCAGTACGACGACATTGATCGCGAAACTGCCGATGCTCCCCACCAGCCACTGCCCCAGCCGGGGAATCATCGCCACCAGCTGCGAGAGGTTCTCCCCCTCGAGCAGGTCGTAGCCGGTCTTCTCGTGCACCGCATCGATCGCCTGGCGCAGCGGCTGCACGATCGACGAGGGATCGACCGCCACATGCTGCACCCGCACCACGAACATCCACACCAGCAGCGACAGCGGAATGAGGAAGCAGACGACCGCCTCGCCCAGCAGCAGCGAGGCAGCCAGGCTCCGCCGCAACCGCCGCCGCACGGTCAGCGTGCGCATCTGCCTGCGCAGCAGGATATAGATGGTCAGCGCGCCGAGCAGTCCGCCCAGAAAGGGAGTCAGCTCGATGAAGATGACCGCTCCGAGGCCCAGAAGAATAATGTAGAGCGAATAACGCCAATACTTGTCCCGCGTATTTTCCATAAGCGACGTTTACTTGCCGGACCGAACGTCCGGTCCGCCGAACGGAATGGAGCAAGAGGCGTGCCGTTCCGCAAACGGTCAGCACAGGCCGGCCACACCCAGCACGGCGGCCGACACGGCCAGATAGCGCAACGCCTTGCCGACGAACATCGCCCCGGCGACGATCCAGCCATTGCCACGCATGAGGCCCAGCACGATGGCGATCGCCTCGCCGAGGTAGGGCAGAAAAGCGAAAAAGGCGAAGAGCGCTCCGCGCCCCTCCAGAAATCGCGAAGCCCGGGCGATCTGCGCCTCGTCGATGCGCAGGTAGCGAGCGATCCACTCCCTGCGGCCCATCCGCCCGATCCAGTAGCAGCTCATCCCTCCGAGCGTGTTTCCGGCCGAAGCGCTGAGCAGGAGCAGCAGCGGATCGAGTCCCAGCCCCAGAAGCACCGCCAGCACCGCCTCCGAGCTGAAGGGAAGGATGCTGCCCGCCACCAGCGCCGAAAGAAAGAGTCCGAGGTATCCCCACTCGGTAAAAGTCCGTGTCAGCACATCGAAAAATTCCGCCATCGAATTTGGTACGCTTTATGCAATGCTTCTTGCAGGGTTAATTAATGATTGGTATTCGAAAACACCCGCCGCCGAAAGGTGCGCCGCCGCTTTGTCGTCACAAGGCAGGCCGGCAGCCCCGGGCAGGCCGGGTGTTTTTTTCCGTGGAAGCGCAGCTGCGCTCCGCCGCTGCAAAAATAGCGAAAAAGCCGGAAGCGGCCTCCGGCTCCGCCCGACTCCGGAGAAAAACCGGTGCCCGCCAGGCATGAAAAAAGCGCCGGCCGCAGCGGATGCGGACCGGCGCAAGGTATCGGGAGCGAATCCCGCCGGACTATCGTTTCGCCGCGGCGAGCGCCTTTTCGTAGTCGGGTTCCTGCGTGATCTCGGGCACCAGCTCGGCATAGACCACACGGCCCGCCCCGTCGAGCACCACCACCGCCCGGGCCAGCAGCCCCTTCAGCGGACCATCCTCCATGAGCACGCCGTAGCGTTCGCCGAACCCCTCGTTGCGGAAGTCCGATGCGGGCACCACGTTCTCGATCCCCTCGACCGTGCAGAAGCGCGCATGGGCAAAGGGAAGGTCTTTCGAAACGGCGACCACCACCGTGTCGCCCAACGCCGCGGCCAGCGTGTTGAACTTGCGCACCGAAGCGGCGCACACCTGCGTGTCGAGGCTGGGAAAAATGTTGAGGATAACCCGTTTGCCCTTCAGATCGGCCAGCGAGAGGGTGCTCAGATCGCTCTTGACCAATGCGAACCCGGGAGCCGTCGCCCCGACCTCGACGAACCGGCCGGCAAGCCGTACCGGCGTTCCTTTGAATTTCGTTGTTGCCATATCTTTTTCATTTAGCGATTGATTCCGTTTTCGCGCGGACTTCCTCCGCGCCCTGCATGCCTTGCAAAAACCGGACCGGAACAACTGTTCGGACTACTTGAGGAGCAGCTCCTCCAACCCGAGTTTCGGGACATAGTGAACGCCCCCGCGGCGGTAATAGTCGAGAGACTCCCCGCGCCCGGCCTCTATCAATTCGATCCGCTCGATCCCCCGGCCGATGGCCAGAATCAGCAGCGGCTCGAACTCCAGAGCGAACTCCCGGCGGATCTCCTCCCGGTCGAACGACCCGATGCAAACCCCGTTCAGCCCGATCTCTACCGCCTGCAGCAGCATGCTCTGCGCCGCGATCCCCAGATCCATGCCGACAGCGGGAGACTCCTCGACGGTCGCACAGCAGATGATGAAGGCGTTCGGCTCGGTCCCCGGCAGCGGCAGACGCAGCTCGGCGAGCGCGCCTCCCAACTGGATGTGGGGCAGCACCTTGCAGGCCTCGTCCGCCAGCACGGGGCGAAAACGCAGCACCTGCCTGTTCCGCACCGAAGCGACCAGGGTATTTACCCCGATGATGCGCATCAGCTGATCCTCGCGCACGACGAAACCGCTGTCGTACCCCCGATGGCTGCGGTTGCGCGCCAGCAGCCAGGCGAGCGTCGCCGCAGGTTTCCGCACCGCGGCCCCCGCCGCACGTTCGCGATACTCCTCCATCTTGCGCTCCAAATAATTGTCCGCCATAACTTCCCTATTCTTTTTCGATCCGGGCACAAAGATACGACAAAGCCGCACACGGTGTCGCACCGCGCCGCGAATTAGTTTTTACGGCAAAAGCCGCCGATCTTTGGTTCGAATCAAACACATACGATCATGACTATAGCTTACTTGCGGGTCAGCACCGAGAAACAGACGCTGGCCAACCAACAGAACGAGATCGAAAAATTCGCCGCCTGCCGAGAACTACGCGTCGATCGCTGGGTCACGGAGGTCGTCAGCGGCAAGAAACGGGAGCGCGAGCGCAAGCTCGGCATCGTGCTCCGCCGGCTCCGTCCGGGCGATACGCTGATCGTCACCGAGCTGTCGCGGCTGAGCCGCACCCTTACCGATATCATGGCCATCGTGGGCGACCTGCTCCGCAGGGGCATCCGCCTTTACAGCACCAAGGACCGCTACTATTTCGACGACACGATCAACAGCAAGGTGCTCTGCTTCGCCTTCGGACTGGTCGCCGAGATCGAACGCAACCTCATCTCCATGCGCACGCGCGAAGCCCTGGCCCTGCGCCGCGAACAGGGCATCGTCCTGGGCCGCAGGCGCGGAAGCTACACCAAACTGCAACGCCTGATCGACCGCCGCCGCGAGATCGTCCGGGCGATGAACTGCGGCCAAAGCATCGTAGAGATCTGCCGGCAGCACGAAGTGTCGCGCAACACCTTCAGCCGGTTCCGCCAGCAATACACCTGCCGGATCCCGCACGCCGGCAAGGTGCGCTACCGCATCAACGGCCCGGCGGTCAGGAAGCGATACGACGAGATGGCCCGGATCGCGGCCCGCGAGGCCTCCCCGCAGCGCCCCGCAAGCAGGTAGCCGTCACCGCACGCCGTATTTGCTTTCGAACAGTTCCCGGTTGGCTTCGCCCCACGCGATCATCGAGTCGAGAATGGGCAGCAGCGAGCGCCCCAGCTCCGAGATGGAGTACTCCGAGCGCGGCGGCAGCTCGGGATATATGGTCTTCACGACCAGTCCGTCGTCCACCAGCTCCTTGAGCTGCAGGTCGAGCACGCGCGGCGCAGCCTCCGGCAGCGCCCTGTGGAGCCGGCTCGGACGCATGGGCGCGTCGCGCAGTTCGTCCAGGATGCAGGATTTCCATTTGGAGTCGATCAGGCTCATCGTCAGCCGCAAGGGGCAGCTCAGATCGACGGGGATCTTCCGTTCGTACATAATCGTCGTTTTTCTGGGAACAAAAATACGAATAACGCAGCAAGCGGAGGGTATGGCGAATAAATTTTCGGTATATGAATAATTTTTCGGTACTTGCGCGATCGGACACTACCTGCTAATTTTGCCTGCGAAACAAAAAACCGATCAAACGTTATGAGAGCATCTATCGAAGAGTACAAGGCGGTGGAAGCCGCCGCCATGAAGTTCGTGAAGAGCGTCGCCGAGGGCGACAGCCGTTACGCGAAAGAGCTGTTTACCGACGATGCGGTCCTGTTCGGCTTCCTCGACGGGGAGCTGGAGCGCGGCTCCATCGAACAGTTCTACCGCAACGTCGATAGCGTCGGCGGCGGCGAAACGTTCAAGGCCCGCATCGACGTGGTCGCCGTCGAGGAGACGCTGGCCGTGGTCCGTGTACTGGAGGAGGGCTGGGGAGGCCGCATCGACTTCACGGACTACCTGCTGCTGCTGAAGATCGGCGGCGAGTGGCGCTGCGTGGCCAAGGCCTACAACCAGAACTCCGACACGATCACGAGATGAGTATGAAAGCCCTCCTCATCAACGGCAGCCCCAACGAACACGGCTGCACCTACACCGCCCTGCACGAGGTGGAGACGACCTTGCAGCAGCACGGCATCGAGACGGAAATGCTTTACCTCGGCCGAAAGCCCGTCGCCGGCTGCATCGCCTGCATGAAATGCTTCGAGACGGGGCACTGCTTCCGCGACGATGCCGTCCGGGAGATTCAAGACCGGCTGGCGGAATTCGATGCCCTCGTCCTCGGCTCGCCCGTCTATTACAGCGGCCCGACGG
>JAIEHQ010000132.1 GCA_029065825.1 Alistipes sp. | reverse complement strand
GAAGTGGCCTATCCCTTTACCGTCAAGAGCATCGAAATGCGTGCCGGAGTGGGTGTCGCACCCTGGAAGACGGCGGGGCCTCGGTCGATTTCGTCGCTTCGTCCTACAAGGAGGTCGATCTGCAGGTCCGCTACCAGTGGAAGGGGCTGACCTTTCAGGTCTCCGACCTCTACGACGAAGGTTCGACCTCGAACCGCGACGTGCTGACCAGCCGCAACTATTTCCATTTCGGAGCCGATTCGCCCCACCGCGTCGAGGCCGGCGTTGTCTGGCAGATCTCCCGCAAGGTGCCCGTCACGCTCTCGTGGTACACGATTCTCTTCGGTGCGAGCGATGTCGATACCGAGGGCCGTCGCTGCTACTCTTCCTATGCCGAAGTGGCCTATCCCTTTACCGTCAAGAGCATCGAAATGCGTGCCGGAGTGGGTGTCGCACCCTGGAAGACGGCGGGTGTGAACGGCGCGAAGGGTTTTGCCGTGAAGAACGTGTTCCTTACCGCCGGCCGCGACTGGTCGTTCCGCAACATGGGGTCGTTCCGTCTGGGACTCTTCACGCAGCTGGCCTGGTGTCCGCTCAAAGAGGATGTCAATCTGGTGGGCGGCGTTTCGCTGCGAATGTAGTCCCGGTTTTTCCCGAATCGTCATACCGACCAAAGGCCGGCCCGGATCGTTCCGCGGCCGGCCTTTCCGTATCACGGGCACGTCATTCCCGGTCTGCCGCTTTTCGGGGGCAGACCCGTTGCGGGAAGCTGTAACGGAAATCGCCCGCTTCATGCGGGCGATTTTTCGTTGCTGTCGGGTAGTTGGGATAACTCCGCGGGCTTACTGTTCTTTGACGCAGCGCAGCTGGAAGCCGTTGGCTCTGTGATAGTCCACCCGGGGCTTGTACTGGCTGCGCGAGGCATCCTCCGTGTCGAGTGAGAAGTACATGGCCGAAGCGCTCAGCTCCCCGTCGCCCGGGGCGCAGGTCCAGTAGCATCCGATCCAGGGCTGCGGGTTGTCGTTGGTATTGACGTTCTGAATGCCGCCGAGCAGTGCGCTGCGCCGTCCGCCGCCCAGGAAGAAAGAGGTCATCACTCCGTCGGTCAGGTTCCATCCGTATGCTCTGCGCAGGGCCTCCGTGCGGTCGGCTTCGTGTTCGTCGCCGATCTCGAATGCCGCGAAAGCGTCCCTGTCGGGGGTGCGCCATCCTTTGGGGCAGGGGTCGTAGGTCGTTTTGACGGTGCCCCACAGCTCGTTGTCGTGGGCGGAGTAGAGCCAGTCGTATCCCGAAGCCTCGACACCCAGGATGAAACTCATCGGGAAGGCCACCGCGTAGTCGATGGTGCCCGTTTCGGGGGTCGATTCTACGTAATCCAGGTAGGTGAAGTTGTTGCGCAGGTTGAACATCGAGCGGTCCATGCCGTAGGCGCAGTCGTAGTATTGCGGTCCGATCAGAGGGGTGGGGCGGCCCCACTGGTAGTAGAGTCCGTAGGAGGCCAGAACCTCCTCCGTCGTGTCGTTGGTGTTAGCTCCCGCACCCAGGTTGCGGGCCATGAAGCGGTCGCCCGCCGCCGAGGTAAGGTAGTCGGTTGCGGGGTCGTACTCCGTGATCCAGAGGTGCCAGCTCCAAAGCACCCGGTCGTTCGCGTCGAGCGCGGCGATCAGGGCGTTGCCCTCGATGAGCTGCCCGTTCTTGTCGGAAAGAAGCAGGAACGAGGCGATGCCGTCCGCGAGCGAGAGGTTGGCGACCATGTTCTGCGAAGTCGCCCAGAGCATATCGACCTTTGCGGGTGCGATCCGGTCGCCCTGCTCGCCTTTGCGCGTCACGTCGATCGAATAGTAGGCATCCGCCCGGTTGAGTACGTAGCAGTTCGACGGCTCGGCCGTGAGGTCGATCGTAGTGCCGATTCCCACCCGCAGTTCGGCGGTAAGGGTGTGGCCCCGGGTGTCCAGACCGGTCAGCTTGAGCGTGCCCTCCGTCTCCGCATCCTCGGTATCTGCGGCGGGAGCCGTCAGGTGTACGCGGTGCGTCGCCAGATCGGCCGTTACGCTCCAGTCCGAGGGAATGTCCGAGAGCGCGACGGAGACGATATTGACGGCCGTGAATTCGATGGAGGCCGTGCCGCCCGCCTTTTCTATCAGGCAGACGTTGCGTGCGAAGGTCAGGGTGCCGACCGGTCCGTCGTCTTTGCTGCACGAAGCGACGATTCCCGTTATCGCGATTGCGAAACAGAGGAGCAGGCGGGATGAAATTCGGTTTATCATAGTCAAATTTACCATATGTCTGTATATCGGGACAAAGATACGAATAAGCGAGTGCAAAAGCAAGCTCGCTTGCATTTTGCCGGGCGGGAGCGTCCGAGGCGCTGCCGAAGAGGCGAAAAAAACAAGCCTCCGCAGTTTTCGTCCGGATAAACCGCCCGCGGGAACGATTATTGCGGTCGGCAACCCCGAAACATAACGTCGATAGATGAAGCATAGTATATGAGCGAATTGAAAAACGGGGCCGGAGAACAGGCCTCAGGAGAGACTGCGATTTTCATTACGGTAACCGACAAGGGTCCCTACCTGGTCTTCGGGCACCCTCCTTTGGCCATGCAGTTCATCATGCCCTCGGCCGGGAAGGAGAGCTGGTATTTCCGCCGGGGCGCTTCTTTCTCCACCGACCGGGAACCGACGGCGCTCTGCCGCTGCGGCCGCTCGGCAGACAAACCCTATTGCGACGGAACCCATCTGCGGGTCGCATGGGATCCGACGCTCACTTCGCCTCGGGAGCGCATGTCGGAGCATGCGAGCATTACTGCCGGACGGCACATTACGCTGCACGATAACGAGAAGTATTGCGTTTTCGCGCGTTTCTGCCATCCCCGGGGCGGCGTGTGGGAGCTGACCGGCAAGGATGAGCGGCCGGATGCGCGGAAGCTCGCCGTGCGGGAGGCTTCGCTTTGCCCGAGTGCCCGGCTCACGGCGTGGGACAACCGTACCGGCCGGCCCTACGAGTTCCGTTTCGAGCCGAGCCTGGGGCTGATCGAGGATCCCGCGCTCGGGGTCAGCGGCGGATTGTGGGTGCGCGGCGGAATCGAGATCCGGCGCGAGGACGGCGGCGCTTTCGAGGTGCGCAACCGGGTGGTGCTGTGCCGCTGCGGCCGCTCGGCGAACAAACCATACTGCGACGGCACGCATGCCTCGGCCGGATGGCGCGACGACTTGCCGGGGCGACCCGACGGCGAGACCCTTCCCCGTTCGGAGGCGGAGTGACTCGGCCGCGCAGCTTCCGCCGCGTCCGTAAAGGGCGCAGCCGCCGTGCGGAAGCGCCCCGGCCCGTCCGCTTTCAGATTCCGAGGATCATTTCGAACTGCTTGCCGCTGTGAATGAATCCGTTCGATTTCAGGAACTCCCGGATCGAGTCGCACGAACACTCCGTATTGACCACCCGGATCGAATCGCTTCGGATCGCTCCGGCGGCAGCCTGCAGCAGCAGGGTGGCGGCTCCCTGTCGTCGGAACTCCCGGTCCACGGCGATCCAGGCGATGTCGCCCGAGGCCGGCTCGAAGAAGATGCGGCCGATCGTCCGCTCGCCGCAGCGGAGGTCGTATCCGGCGATCTGTTTCGCTGCCCGGAGGATCGATTCGGCGCTGTTCTGCCACGAGGGGCGGAAATCTCCGAACGGGAGCAGCTCCCCGTCCGGGGCTGCGGCGGTGGGGACGAGGCGGAAAGGGGAGGTGCGGGGCAGGTCGCAGCCGGTGATTTCGCTGTTCGGCCGGACGAAATAGTCGAATTCGCGCGAGACCTCGAATCCGAGTCCGCGATAGACCGACACGGCGGCTTTGTTCTCCTGAAGCACCTCCAGCAGATATTGCCGGATGCCGTACCGGGCGAGTCGGGGTAGGGCGTGGCGGAAGATCTCGGCGGCGAGTCCCCGGCCCCGGTACGCTTGCCGTGTCCCGGTCCCCGTGTCGTAGGCCGTGCGTCTGCCGTTGAAGCTGCCGATGCCGTTGAGTGTGAAGGCGGCGATCCGGCTGGTGTCGTCGTAGGCGGCGAACGAGAGGGCCGGGTCGAAGCCCCGTCGTGCGAGCATCGCCCGCAGTTGGGCGGCATCCCATTGGCGGTTGTAGTCGGAGAAAGCTGCGGAAAAGGCCTCGAACAGGGTGTCGAACGGGCAGTTTTCCAAAGATTTTATCGTCATGCGTAGGGTGTAATAAGGAAAAGTCTGTGGCGGGCGGCTGCGAAGCGGAGCTTCCGGCCGCCGCATTTCGGCACCGTCCCCGCATATCGGCCGATATGCGGGGACGGTTGCTCTTTTGCTTTGCGGATCTCTATTTCTTGTCCGGCCGGGCGATCGTCTCGCGCATGGTGGTGTCGGCCATGATGTTTTTCATCTTGTAGTAGTCCATGATGCCCAGATTGCCGCTGCGGAACGCCTCGGCCATTGCCAGCGGAATCTCCGCTTCGGCCAGAATCACCTTGGCCCGTGCGTCCTGCGCCTTGGCGCGGTTCTCCTGTTCGAGCGCTACGGCCATCGCGCGACGCTCCTCGGCCTTGGCCTGGGCGATATTCTTGTCGGCCTCGGCCTGGTCCATCTGGAGCTGGGCGCCGATGTTCTTGCCCACGTCGATGTCGGCGATGTCGATCGAGAGGATCTCGAAGGCCGTACCCGCGTCGAGTCCCTTCTCGAGCACCACGCGCGAGATGGAGTCGGGATTCTCCAGCACGATCTTGTGCGACATGGCCGAGCCGATCGACGAGACGATGCCTTCGCCCACGCGGGCCAGCACCGTCTCCTCGCCCGCACCGCCGACCAGCTGCTTGATGTTGGCGCGCACCGTGACGCGCGCCTTGGCGATGAGCTGGATGCCGTCCTTGGCGACGGCGGCCACCGGCGGGGTGTTGATGACCTTCGGATTGACCGACATTTGCACCGCTTCGAACACGTCGCGGCCGGCCAGGTCGATCGCCGTCGCCATCTTGAAGTCGAGCATGATGTTGGCTTTCTGGGCCGACACGAGGGCATGCACCACGTTGGTCACGTTGCCGCCGGCCAGGTAGTGGGCTTCCAGTTCGTTGGGGTTGAGTTCCAGCCCCGCCTTCGAGCTTTCGATCATCGACGATACGATGGTCGAGGGGGGCACCTTGCGCCAGCGCATGAGGATGAGCTGCAGCAGACTGATGCGGACACCCGATACGAGTGCCGAGAACCACAGTCCGACGGGAATGAAGTAAAAGATCAGCCAGACGGCGACGAGCGCCACGAAGACGATCAGCGCGATGAGTCCTATTTCCATAATTTTCGATTATTGGTTTGACGTTTGTTTCTTGCGGACGACGATGTTGAAATTCTCGAATCCGACCACTTCGACCGCCGAGCGGGGATCGATGTAGCTGTCGAGCGACTTGGCTTCGTAGATGCGGCCGCCGAGGGAGACCTTGCCCATCGGGGCGAGCCTCGAGAGGGCGGTGCCTTCGTCGCCGAGGCTTACCCCCTGGCGCTCCGGGTCGGGCATGCTCGACGACTCGATCTTCTGGTGGAGCGAGAAGCGCTGCCAGGTCTTGCGGCGCAGCGCGAGGATCGTCGTGGCGAGCGAGAGCAGCAGGATGGCGGCGATGACCAGACTCCCGGCGCTCGGGCCGCCGTCCCGGAAGGCGATGTAGATCGCGCAGCCGTCGCAGACCAGTGCGAGGACTCCCCCTATCGAGATGCCGGGGAGCAGGACGAGTTCGGCGACCAGAAAGAGCAGTCCCAGAAGAATGAGCAGGATGATGAGTAACATATATGTCGGATCGGTTTGTTTCGTCGGGGCGGGATGCGCGTGCGGCCGGTGCCGGGCGGACGGAGGGTCCTCCCGCCGGAGGGTGCGCTCCCAGGGGACCGAAAAGCCGGACGGTCGCGGGCGGGTCTTGTTTCCGCTCGGTCGCGAAAGGCATCTTCGGCATAGTCAAAGATAGGGGTAAATCGCGATAAAAGCAAATTTCCGGGCGTTTTTATCGCAACGGGGCGCTCCGCACCGCAGCGTCGAGGGCGCGGCGGCCGGTTCAGTCGCCCGTTCCGATCACTTCGATCCGCAGCTTCGGGTCGGCCTCCCGGATGGCCGCCGCGACGCTTTCGGCGCTCGCCCGGTCGTCGAGACGCCCCACCACGAACAGGTCGCCCGCGCGGGACAGCTCGCAGTCGGGAGCCGTGTGCACGATCGCCCTGCGCACCTGCTCGGAGAGGCTCTCCGCTTCCGATATTTCGATGCGGAAGGCTGCGGCCGCTTCCGGGGTCCGACTCAGGTTGGTGTAGGCCCCGTCGTACCAGACGACCACCTCGGGATTGCGGAATCCTTTGGCGCGCAGCGCCTCTTGGGCGGCGAGGGCCTCCTCTTTCGAGGCGAATCCTCCGGCGAAGTAGCGGTAGCGCCCCTCGTCGGTCGGGAGCAGGTAGAGCGGCTGCGCGTTGCGGAAGATCGAGGGGTCCTGGCGGTAGCGGAATTCGCCGAGCAGGATGCGGTAGATCACTCCGCGTGGATGGACGGGACATGCCGGAATGGGATTTTTTGCCGAGTAGCCTCCCCGGGCGGAGAATTCGATCGGCGCATAGTCGAGGAAGCAGCGTTCGACGAAGAGAGGGGCCGGGAAGCGGTACTCCTCTTTTTCGAAAGCCGCCGCGACGCTGCGCAGCGAATCGGCTGCCAGGGTCAGCCCCGCCGCCTCGGCGACCGAGCGTTCGTAGGCGAGCAGCCGTAGCCGGCCGTAGCGGTATTCGGCCGTGCCGGGACGCAGGCCCTCCGCCTGGGCGGCCGCGAGCCGGCGGCGAAGCTCGTCGAGCGCCTTCTCCTCGCGGGCGATCAGCTCCTCGTCGCCCCAGCGGTCCAGCAGGTAGTCGTAGGCGTAGCTCTTGTCGTCGTACACCGCGTTCCACACCGTCAGAAGCGAATCCTTCAGCAGCTCGCCCCGGGCCGTTCCGCGGCGGTACTCTTCGAGCAGTCCGGCGGCCTCCTCCTCGGTGCGCACCGTGTCGTAGGCGGCCTTGATGCGGTCGCTCTGCCGGTAGTTCTCCCGGAGCCGTTCGAATCGGGCGAGCGCCTCCCGCTCGCGCTCCTGGGCCAGGCAGAGGGCCTCGCGGTCCTGCACCGGGAGGTACTCCCGGAAAATCTCGTTGCGGACCAGGCTGCGCTGCTGCCGGGCCTCGGGCACCTGCGCGCCGAGGGTTTCCTCCTCCGTGTCGGCCGGAATGCCGTCGGGGTGCAGGGCGAGCCACTGCTGCTCCAGGGCGCGGAGGCGGGCCGCCGTCCGGGTGCGGGCGGTCTGGCGGGCGAGCATCTCGCTTTCGCGTGCCAGAATCTCCTGCGTGCTGGTTTCGCGGGCCTGCGGATTCTCCCTCAGGTCGCGCCGCAGTTCGGCGATCTCCTCCTGCAGCTCGCCGATCCGCTGCCGGAGCTGCTCCTCCTCTTCGTACAGGGCGGCGTATTCCGGGTTGCGGTGCAGTTCCGCAAGGCCGGGCGGGGTCGGATCGGCGGCGGAGAGTCGGCCGGCGATCAGTAGCGCAATCAGAGCGGTCGATAGTTTGTTTCGCATCATTTCCACCATTTGATTAAGAAGAACTGAAGCAGCCCGAAGATCTCCAGGCGGCCGAAGAGCATCATCGATGCTTGGATGAATTTGGCCGCGGCGGGCATGCCGCTGTAATTGTTCATCGAGCCGATCGCCCCGAATCCGGGGCCGACGTTGCCTATCGAGGCGATGCTGCCCGAAAAGGCGGTCATCAGGTCGAGTCCGAGCAGCGTCATGAGCAGCGTGCCGATCATGATCATCGTCAGGTAGGCCACGATGAAGAGCACGGCCGTGTGGAGCACCTCGCTCTCCTGGATGATGCCGTCCATCTTGATGCGGATCACGGCGTTGGGGTGCTGCTGCTGGCGCATCCGGGCGTAGAACATCTTCAGGGCGATCAGCAGCCGGTTTACCTTCAGTCCGCCCGAAGTGGAGCCTGCGCAGGCGCAGACGAGCGACCCGAAGATCAGCAGCACGATCGCGAAGGAGGTCCAGGTGTTGGTGTCGGCCGTCGCGAATCCCGAGGTGGTCACGAGCGAGACGAACTGGAACGAGGCCTGCCGGAAGGCGGTGGCGAAGGAGTCGTATATGTCGGCCAGATAGAGGCTCACGGCGATCAGCAGGCTGCCTGCGAGCAGGATGCCGAAGTAGAGGCGCGTCACCTCCGAGCGGAACAGGTTGTTGCGCTTGCCGCTCAGCGTGGCGTAGATCAGTCCGAAGTGGATGCCCGAGATGCTCATGGCGCAGACCAGGATCGCGTCGATGGTCGCGCTGTCGAACCAGGCGATGCTCGTGTTCTTGGTGGAGAATCCGCTGGTCGCGCAGGCCGACATCGAGTGGCACACGGCATCGAACCAGTTCATGCCGGCCAGCTTGAGCATCACGGCGAAGAAGAGCGTCAGCCCGACATAGACCACCAGCAGGATCTGCACGAGCATCTGGGCGCGGTAGCGGTAGTTGTCGCGCGCGAGGGTGGATATTTCGACGCTCGAAAGCATCATCTTGCTGGCCCCCAGCGTCGGCAGGATGACCAGGGCGAACATGACCACCCCGATGCCGCCCACCCAGGTCGAGGAGATGCGCCAGAATTGGAGTCCCCGGGGCAGGGCCTCTATGTCCTGCAGGACGGAGGCACCGGTGGTCGTGAATCCCGAGACGCTCTCGAACCAGGCGTTGATCACGCTGAACTCCCCGCCCCAGATCAGGTAGGGGAACATGCCCACGATGCAGGCCACGAGCCACGAGCCGACGACGATGCAGAACCCCTCGCGGGAGTTGATGCGCTCCTGCTTGGGCACGAAGATGAGCGGGAATCCCCCCAGCAGGGCCGTCAGCAGCGAGGAGAGCAGCAGGGGGTAGAAGGCCGAGTCCATGCCGTTGAGGTACGATATGCCGGCCGAGACGAACATGAAAAAGGCCAGCAACAGCATGATCATGCCTCCGTATCGCAGTACGATGTCGATTCGCATGGCTCCTTACGCTTTATTCTGTTTCTGCATGGCGATGAGCGCCTCGATCTTCTCCTTCAGCTCCTGGAGTTCGTCCTTGCATTCGACCTTGACCCGGAAGGGGAT
>JAIEHQ010000131.1 GCA_029065825.1 Alistipes sp. | reverse complement strand
CGTCTTAGATACTCCGGCCTCGGCATAATCAGGCTAACGCTTGCTTCTGCGCTCGACTTTTCGTACCTTTGCAACATTCGGAAACAAATACACACAGATATGGCAGACGAAAAAATCATCTTTTCGATGGTCGGCGTGAGCAAGACCTTCACCAACCAGAAGAAAGTACTCAACAACATCTACCTCTCGTTTTTCTACGGTGCCAAGATCGGTATCATCGGTCTGAACGGTTCGGGTAAATCGACCCTGATGAAGATCATCGCGGGCATCGACAAGAACTTCCAGGGCGAAGTGGTCTTTTCGCCCGGCTACACGGTCGGCTACCTGGAGCAGGAACCCAAGCTGGATGACGCGAAGACCGTCCGCGAAGTGGTCGAGGAGGGATGCGCCGCGACGGTGGCCCTGCTCAAGGAGTACGAGGAGATCAACCAGAAACTCTGCGAGCCGATGGACGACGACACGATGGCCAAGCTCATCGAGCGCCAGGGCGAACTCTACGAACAGATCGACCAGGTAAACGGCTGGGAGCTGGACAGCGTGCTGGAGCGGGCGATGGACGCGCTGCGCTGCCCCGATCCCGATCAGAGCGTCAAAGTGCTCTCGGGCGGCGAACGCCGCCGCGTGGCGCTGTGCCGCCTGCTGTTGCAGCAGCCCGACGTGCTGCTGCTCGACGAGCCGACCAACCACCTCGATGCCGAGTCGATCGACTGGCTGGAGCAGCACCTCCAGCAGTACAAGGGTACGGTCATCGCCGTGACGCACGACCGCTACTTCCTCGACAACGTGGCAGGCTGGATTCTGGAGCTGGACCGCGGCGAGGGCATTCCCTGGAAGGGCAACTATTCGGGCTGGCTGGAGCAGAAAACCAAGCGCCTCGAAATGGAGGAGAAACAGGAGTCGAAGCGCCGCAAGACGCTCGAGCGCGAGCTGGAGTGGGTTCGCATGTCGCCCTCGGGCCGGCACGCCAAGTCGAAGGCCCGTCTGTCGGCCTACGACAAGCTGATGAACGAGGATGCCAAGCAGAAGGAGGAGAAGCTCGAGATCTTCATTCCCAACGGTCCCCGTCTGGGCGACGTGGTGATCGAGGCCCACGACGTGTCGAAAGCCTTCGGCGACCGGGTGCTCTACGAGGGACTCAACTTCTCGCTGCCGCCCGCCGGCATCGTCGGTGTGATCGGTCCCAACGGCACGGGCAAGACCACCCTCTTCCGGATGATCATGGGACTCGAGGAGCCGACCGCCGGAACGTTCACCGTCGGCCAGACCGTCAAGCTGGCCTATGTCGATCAGCAGCACAAGTCGATCGACCCGGAGAAGACGGTTTACGAGGTAATCTCGCAGAACAGCGACCTCATCACGCTGGGCAACCGTCAGGTGCCGGCACGCGCCTACGTCGCCCGCTTCAACTTCACGGGGGCCGACCAGGAGAAGAAGTGCGGCATGCTCTCGGGCGGCGAACGCAACCGCCTCCACCTGGCCATCGCCCTGAAGGAAGAGGGCAACGTGCTGCTGCTCGACGAGCCGACCAACGACATCGACGTCAATACGCTGCGCGCACTGGAGGAGGGTCTGGAGAACTTCGCCGGCTGCGCCGTCGTGATCTCGCACGACCGCTGGTTCCTCGACCGCATCGCCACCCACATTCTCTCGTTCGAAGGCGACTCGAAGGTGGTCTTCTACGAAGGCTCGTACAGCGAGTACGAGGCATGGAAACGCGCCCAGGGCGGCGACACGCAGCCCCACCGCGTGAAATACAAGAAACTGATGGAATAAAGCCATGGCACAGAAACCCTCCATACCAAAGGGCACGCGGGACTTTTCTCCCCGGGAGATGGCCCGCCGCCAGTATATCTTCGACACGATTCGCGGAGTGTTCCGCACTTTCGGATTCGGACCGCTCGAAACCCCGGCGATGGAGAACCTCTCCACGCTGCTGGGCAAATACGGCGACGAAGGCGACAAGCTGCTCTTCAAGATCCTCAATTCGGGCGACTACGGCGCGGGGCTGGATGCGGAGCAACTGCGCAACGCATCGAATATCAGCGAGAAGGGATTGCGCTACGACCTGACGGTGCCTTTCGCCCGTTACGTCGTACAGCATCAGGGCGAGATCTCGCTCCCCTTCAAGCGCTATCAGACACAACCCGTCTGGCGGGCCGACCGCCCGCAGAAAGGACGCTACCGGGAGTTCTACCAGTGCGATGTGGACGTGATCGGCACCCGGTCGCTCCTCTGCGAGGTCGAACTGGTGCAGATCGTCGCCGAGGTGTTCCGCGCGCTCGGCATCCGCGTGCAACTGAAGATGAACAACCGCAAGATCCTCTACGGCATCGCGGAGACCATCGGCCATGCGGACAAGATGATCGACATTACGGTGGCCATCGACAAACTGGAGAAGATCGGTCTGGAGGCGGTCGAGGCGGAGCTGCGGGAACGCGGCCTGGAGCCGGAAGCCGTCGAGCGGCTGCGCCCCATCCTCCGGCTGGAAGGAACGAGCGAGGAGAAGCTGGCGACGCTGCGCACCGTCATCGGCGGCTCGGCCACGGGCGCGGAAGGCATCGCGGAGATGGAGAAGATTTTCGGCTACCTGCATCGCCTGGAGATCGACCTGCCCGTCGAGCTGGACTTCTCGCTGGCGCGGGGACTCAACTATTACACGGGGGCCATTTTCGAGGTCAAGGCGCTCGACTTCGCCATCGGCTCGATCTGCGGCGGCGGACGCTACGACGACCTGACCGGCATCTTCGGCATGCCCGGACTCTCGGGCGTGGGCATATCGTTCGGAGCGGACCGCATCTACGACGTGATGACGGGACTCGAACTCTTCCCCGAAGAGGTGGCCGGCACCACGCGCGTCCTGTTCGCCAACCTGGGCGAGGAGGAGGAGTATGCCTCGCTGCTGCTGCTGCGGGAACTGCGCCGCCGCGGTATCGCGGCGGAGATCTATCCCGAGAACGGCAAGATGAAGAAGCAGATGGAGTATGCCAACCGCCGGGGCATCCCCTATGTCGTACTGATCGGCAGCCGCGAACTGGAGGTACGCCGCGCCACGCTCAAGAACATGACCACGGGCGAACAGAGCGAGGTTCCCTTCGACGAGCTGGGAACCCTGCTGCGGTAAATCGCTGAGAGCGGATGCGGCCGTTGCGACATATCCCGATCCTGCTCCTGCTGCTGGCGGCTCTGACCGGTCCGGTTCGGGCGGCGGCAGTGTCGCCCGGACATCGGGAGCGGGCCGACAGGAAGAAGCTGTGCGAGGTGTTCGACCGGATCCGGCGCATGTACGTCGATACGGTCGATACGGAGTCCGTCGCCGAGGAGGCGGTCCGGGCGATGGTCGCATCGCTCGATCCGCATTCGGAGTATGTCGCCGCCGAAGAGATGGAGCGCTTCCGCAGCCTCTATCGGGGAAAATACGGAGGCATCGGTATCGGACTCCTCCGGTTGCGGGACTCGCTGGTCGTGACGACGGTCGCGCCCTCGGGACCGGCATGGCAGGCGGGAGTGCGTCCCGACGACCGGATCGTCCGCATCGACGGCCGCGATGCGATCGAATGCCTGCGGCATGAGGGCCCGGAGGTCTTGCGGGGCGAGCCCGGAACGAGCGTGACCGTAGAGGTTGTCAGACGCGATACGCCCGCTGTCCGCACCTGCCGGATCGTGCGCAAGCAGATTTCCCAGCCCTCGATCGAGGGACGCTGCCTGCTCGATTCGACGATCGGTTATATCCGGGTGGCCCGGTTCGGGCAGACTACCCTGGCGGAATTGCATCGTGCCTATGCAGCCCTGGGGCGACCGCACGATCTGATCCTCGATCTGCGGGGAAACCGTGGCGGACTCTTGCGGCAGGCGATCGGAATGGCCGATTTCTTCCTGCCGAAAGGTTCGCTGATCGTTTCGACGCGCGGACGCGGCGTTCCCGATGCGGAGTACCGGGCGGACAGAGCGCCGCAGTTCCCCGAGCAGGGACGGCTGGTCGTGCTGATCGACGAAACATCGGCATCGGCCAGCGAGGTGGTCGCCGGAGCGCTGCAGGACTGGGACCGGGCCGTGATCGTCGGGCGACGGAGTTTCGGCAAGGGGCTGGTGCAGCGCCAGTATCCCCTCGACGACGGTTCGGCCCTGCTGCTGGTCGTCTCCCGCTACCACACACCCTCCGGGCGCATGATCCAGCGCCCCTACGGCAAGGCGACGGACCGCCGGGCCTATTACGCCTCCTCCTGTCCCGACTCGGTCGCTGGCAGCCCGTTCGAAACGCTGCGGACGGGACGCACGGTGTACGACGGCGGCGGCATCACGCCCGACGTGATCGTCGGACGCGACAGCACAGCAGCTGCGGCCGAAGCGGCGCTGCTCCGGGCGCAGGCGTTCCAGGAGGCCGTCCAGAATTATCTGGACCGCAGCCGCAAGCAGCTGGAGCACGACTACCCCGATTTTTCCGCTTTCGAAGCACGCTTCCGGCTGCCCGAGGAGTGCCTGAACGATCTGTTCCGGCTGGCTGCTGCGCACGACCTCGCAGCGGAGGTCGGGACACTGGGCGGCGAGCGCATCGGCCGCAGACTCCGCGCAATGATCGCACAGCGTCTGTTCGGCGAGGCGGAATCGGCGCGCCTGGCTCGCGACGACGATCCGGAACTGTTTCGGGCGATCGAGATACTGAACCGCTGGGAAGAGGCGGGCGCTCCGCTCCTCGTCTCCCCCGCCAGCACCCTCCCCGTTCAATGAACGACCGCCGGGTACTGCTTGCTTTCAGCGGCGGAATCGACAGCACGGCCGCCGTCGCCATCCTGCGCGAAGCAGGTTTTCAGGTCGCGGCCCTCACGCTCGGCATGACCGACGACCGGAATTTCGAGAGCCGGGTGCGGCAGCAGGCCGAACGCCTCGGCATACCGCTGCATTTCCGCTCCGTCGCTGCCCGGTTCGGGCGCGAAGTGATCGATTACTTCACGGAGGCATACCGCACGGGGCGGACACCCGTGCCCTGCACGGTCTGCAACAGCCGGATCAAATGGCCGGAGCTGCTTGCGGAGGCCGACCGGCTGGGGATCCCTTTTCTGGCGACGGGACACTATTTCCGGATCACGGAGTACAACGGCAAATATTACGTGACTCGTGCGCGCGACGAGCGCAAGGATCAATCCTATTATTTATGGAATATTCCGCAGGAGGTGCTGCGCAGGACGGTCGCCCCGATGGGCGAGCGGATCAAGCGGGAACTCGCGGCGGAGCATCCCGGCATGCGCGAGAGCATGGGGATCTGTTTCCTGGGCGGAATGAAATGCCGGGATTTCCTGCGGCTGCGGCTGCCCGGATTGCGTCCGGGGGCGGTAGTCGATACGTCGGGCCGCACGATCGGCTGCCACGAAGGAGCGGCGCTCTACACCATCGGCCAGCGCAAGGGGCTGGCGCTGGCGGAAGGAATGGCGGTGGTAGCCGTCGATACGGCCGGCAATCGGCTCGTGGCCGGGAGCGACGCACTGCTGTGGCGACACACCCTCGAACTGAGCGGCTGCCGCATGGTCGATCGCGACGAAGTGCTCGGCGCGGAGGACATACGTGCGGTGGTGCGGGGCGTAGGCCGGAATCCCGAAGGTGCGGTCCGCATCGCGCCGACCCGCACGGGACTGCGGCTGGAGCTGGCGGATCCGGCATGGGCCCCGGCTCCGGGGCAGGCCGTCGTGCTCTATCGCGGCGACCGGGTCGTCGCCGGCGGAATTCTGGAGCGCGCCGAGTAATTTCTACCGAATGTGGGGCGGCATTGATCGAAAAAGATTAATTTTGCCGCCGTATTTTCAAAACGCAGGGATTTATGTTCAAATATCTGGTATTGCTGCTGAAAGGTTGTGCGATGGGCATGGCCGATGTCGTTCCCGGAGTTTCGGGCGGAACGATCGCATTCATTTCGGGAATCTACGGCGAACTGCTCGATTCGATCAGGAGTTTCGACACGGAGGCGGTCAGGCTGCTGGGACGGTTCCGCCTCGGGGAGTTCTGGCACCACATCAACGGCAACTTTCTGCTCGCGGTGTTCGCGGGCATCGCTGTCGCCGTCTTTTCGCTCGCGCGCCTGATGACCTACCTGCTCGCGAACCATCCCATCGAGGTCTGGTCCTTCTTTTTCGGTCTGATCATCGCCTCGGCGCTGTGGGTGGCCCGGGAGGTTGCCCGCTGGAATGCGACTTCGGCGATCGGACTGCTGCTCGGCACGGGTATCGCTTTCTGGATAACGGTCGCCACCCCAGCCCAGACTCCCGACACATGGTGGTTCGTGATGCTCTCGGGTGCGATCGCCATCTGCGCGATGATCCTGCCCGGAATATCGGGAGCCTTCATCCTGCTGCTGCTCGGCAAGTACCAGTTCATCCTGCAGGCCGTGAGCGAGTTGAACATTCCCGTTCTGGCGCTCTTCGCCGTCGGTGCCTGCGCCGGAATCATCAGCTTCTCGCACCTGCTCTCGTGGCTGCTGCGCAAGCAGCACGACCTGACCATCTCGCTGCTGATGGGCTTCATGATCGGATCGCTCAACAAGGTGTGGCCCTGGAAGGAGACGGTCGAATACTATGCCGATTCGCACGGAGCGCTCCATCCGCTGGTCGAGCGCAACATGCTCCCCACTGGCCCCGAGGCCCATCTGTGGCAGGGAGTCGCCCTGGCCGTTGCGGGATTTCTGCTGATTTTCGTCATCGAGTACGTCGGCAGGCGCGTGGCGCAGCGTATGGAGCCGGCAAAAAGATAGAGCGGCATGAGACGCTACGGACTGATCGGATTTCCGCTCGGCCACTCCCGCTCGGCGGCCTATTTCACGGAGAAGTTCGCCCGCGAGCGGATCGAGGGCTGCAGGTACGACCTTTTCGAACTCGACACCATCGAGAAACTGCCCGGGCTGCTGGAGCGGATGCCCGAGTTGTGCGGGTTCAACGTGACGATTCCCTACAAGCGGCAGATTCTCCCGTTTCTCGACGATCTGTCGGAGGAGGCACGGCGGATCGGTGCGGTCAATTGCGTGCGGCGGACAAGCGGCGGGCAGCTTGTCGGCTACAATACCGATGCGGCGGGCCTGAGTTCTTCACTGGAGCGCTTCCTCGCCGGCACCGCCCCCGAACGGGCGCTCGTATTGGGCACGGGCGGCGCATCGGAAGCGGTGCGGTATGTGCTGCGGCGGATGGGAATCGGCTACGACAGGGTGTCGCGCACGCCCCGGGAAGAGAACGGCGAACGTTGTTACGGTTACGGGGAACTTACCCCGCGGATCATGGCCTCGCACCGGTTGATCATCAACGCCACGCCCGTCGGGATGTCTCCCCGTGCGGACGAAGCGCCCCCGATCCCCTACGCCTCCCTTACCCCGGAGCACCTGCTGTTCGATCTGATCTACAATCCGGAACGCACCCGCTTTCTCGAACTGGGCGCACGGCAGGGGGCGCGGATCTGCAACGGACAGGAGATGTTCGTCCGCCAGGCCGAGCGCTCCTGGGAAATCTGGAACGACAGATAGCCGGCTGCTACGGCAGTTTGTCGAGCAGCCGCATCGCGCGGGCGCTGTCGCTGCTCCGGACCACGATTTGGGCGGGCATGGCTCCGATGGGATAGATCGCCGCCATGTATTCGTTGCGGATGGTGGCGTAGATACCCGCTCCCGTAAGGATGGATTTGGCCATTTCGGCCTCCGAGATCGAATCGTACTCCCTCAATACGACCAGTGTTTCCTCTCTTTTCATAACGGACGATAATTTACGGTTTCGGACATACTCCCGCAATTATGCTGCCACAAGCGGAGCGCGGGAAGCGAACGGCGATTTTGCGATTCTTCGCCCGACGGCAGCGCAATCTTGCGTTTTTTTCGCTATCTTTGACTCCGCCTTAGATACTCCGCCTCGGCAAAATCGCAAATAAATTTGCTTTTGCGCTCGGCTTATTCGTATCTTTGTAGTCGGAATAATAGCAGCTGTTATGCCGGAGTTCGTACACCTTCATGTCCATACCCAATATTCGATTCTGGACGGCGCCGCCGCCGTATCGCCGCTCATAAAGCGCGCGAAAGCACTCGGCATGAAGTCGTTGGCGATTACGGACCACGGCAACATGTACGGCGTGAAGAATTTCCACGACGTAGCCACCGACGCGGGCATCAAGCCGATCCTGGGGTGCGAGGTCTATGTGGTGCGCAACCGCTTCGAGAAGGACAAGGACGAGAAGGCCGGCGACCACCTGATTCTGCTGGCCAAAAACCTCGAAGGCTACCACAACCTCTGCAAGATCGTATCCTACTCCTTTACGGAAGGATTCTACTACAAGCCCCGCATCGACAAGAAACTGCTCGAAGAGTACCACGAGGGGCTGATCTGCTGCTCGGCCTGTCTGGGCGGCGAGGTGCCCCAGGCGATCATGCGCAACGACCGGGCCGAGGCCGAGAGGATCGTGCGCTGGTTCAAGGGGGTCTTCGGCGACGATTACTACCTCGAGTTGCAGCTGCATCCCTCGGGCGATGCGCGCAAGGATGCCGACGTGTACGAGAACCAGCTGCGGGTCAATAAGGTGCTGCTGGAACTGGCGGCCGAATGCGGCGTGAAGTATATCTGTTCGAACGACGTGCACTTCATTCTGGCCGAGGACGCTGCGGCGCACGACCACCTGATCTGCCTCAATACGGGGCGCGATCTGGACGACCCCAACCGGATGCGCTACACCTTTCAGGAATATCTGAAGTCGCCCGAAGAGATGGCGCAGCTCTTCCCGGACCATCCCGAAGCGCTCGCCACCACACTCGAAATCGCCGACAAAGTCGAAGAGTACAAGCTGACCCATGCCCCCCTGATGCCCAACTTCCCGCCGCCGCCCGACTTCGCGATGCCGTTCGACGAATTGCGGGAGTCGCTTCGGAAAAAACTCAAGGACGAGGAGTGGTCGGAGGAACTGGAGGCGTGCGCAAGCGTGGAGGCGCTCGAAAAATGGGCGGCGGAGGATCGCGACAGAAACGACAAGCTGATGATCGCCAAACAGTTCTGCTACCTCAAGGACTTGACCTACAAGGGAGCGCACCTGCGCTACGGAGAGACGCTCGACGCTCGGGTCGAGGAGCGCATCCGCTACGAGCTGAAGACGATCGAATGGATGGGCTTCCCGGGTTACTTCCTCATCGTCTGGGACTACATTCGCGCGGCGCGCGAAATGGGCGTTTCGGTAGGACCCGGACGAGGCTCGGCGGCCGGATCGGTCGTGGCATATTGTCTGAAGATTACGAATATAGACCCGCTTCAATACGACCTGCTGTTCGAGCGATTCCTCAATCCCGAACGTATCTCGCTGCCGGATGTCGATGTCGATTTCGACGAGGACGGCCGCGCCGACGTGTTGCGCTACTGCGTGCAGAAATACGGACAGAAGCGGGTCGCCCAGATCGTCACGTTCGGCACGATGGCCCCGAAGCTGGCCATCCGCGACGTGGCCCGCGTCGAGAAACTCGCCCTCTCGGAGAGCGACCGGCTCGCCAAGCTGGTGCCCGACAAGGTAACTCCCGACAAGAAGGCGGGCGAGACTCCGTTCGACTTCTGCTACAAGGAGTCGCCCGAGCTGGCGGCCGAGCGGGAGTCGCCGAACCAGTTGATCCGCAATACGCTCAAATACGCCGAGAAGCTGGAAGGTTCGATCCGCCAGACCGGTGTCCACGCCTGCGGCGTGATCATCGGCCAGGACGACCTGGAGAAGTTCGCACCGATGGCCATCGCCAAGGATGCCGACCTGAACGTGGTCGAGTTCGAAGGCAAGGAGGTGGAGAGCGTCGGCCTGATCAAAATGGACTTCCTGGGGCTGAGAACCCTCTCCATCATCAAGGATGCGCTGACCAACATACGCAACGTCCACGGAGTGGATATCGACATAGATGCCGTGTCGCTGGACGACATGCCCACCTACGAGGTCTTCAGTCGCGGCGACACGACCGGCCTGTTCCAGTTCGAGTCCCCCGGCATGAAGAAGCACCTGCGCAACCTGAAGCCCAACCGCTTCGAGGACCTGATCGCCATGAACGCACTCTACCGGCCCGGCCCGATGGAGTACATCCCCAACTTCATCGCCCGAAAGCACGGTCTGGAACCCGTGACCTACGACATAGCCGACATGGAGGAGTATCTGAGCGATACTTACGGCATCACGGTCTATCAGGAGCAGGTCATGCTCCTCTCCCAGAAGCTCGCCGGATTTACCGGCGGCGAGGCCGACACGCTGCGCAAGGCGATGGGCAAGAAGAAGCGCGACGTGCTGGACAAGATGAAGCCCAAATTCATCGACGGCTGCAAGGAGCGGGGACACGACGAGAAGATCTGCGACAAGATCTGGAGCGACTGGGAGGCGTTCGCCTCCTATGCCTTTAACAAGTCGCACTCGACCTGCTACGCATACATCGCCTACCAGACCGGCTACCTGAAGGCCCACTACCCTTCCGAGTTCATGGCGGCGCTGCTGAGCCGCAACCTCTCGGACATCAAGCAGATCACGCTCTACATGAGCGAGTGCAAGCGCATGGGCATCCGGGTGTTGGGTCCGGACATCAACGAATCGACGAACACCTTCTCCTCCAATACGCAGGGGGACGTGCGCTTCGGACTGGCGGCCGTAAAGGGTGTCGGCGAGGCGGCCGTGGAGAGCATCGTGCGGGAGCGGCAGCAGAACGGACGGTTCAAGGACATCTACGACTTCATGGAGCGGGTCAATTACTCGGTCGTGAACCGCAAATGTCTGGAAAATATGGCTTTGGCCGGAGGGTTCGACTCGATTACCGACTTCCATCGCGGGAAATTCTTCGGAAGCGACATGCGCGACTCGAACGGCACGACCTTCCTGGAGCAGCTCGTCCGCTACGGACAGCGGTTCCAGGCCGAAAAGAACAACGCCCAGCAGAGTCTCTTCGGAGGCGGAGGCGATACGGTCGATATACAGCGCCCGACCACGCCCGTGTGCGAGGACTGGAGCACGCTCGAAACGCTGAACAAGGAGCGCGAGATGATCGGACTCTACCTTTCGGCACACCCGCTGGACGACTATGCGGTCATCATCCGCAACATGTGCAAGACCCAGCTGTCGGAGCTGAGCAATCCGGAGGCGCTGCGGGGCCAGGAG
>JAIEHQ010000130.1 GCA_029065825.1 Alistipes sp. | reverse complement strand
ATCCAGGGCGTGATGAAGCGCATCAAGGCCAAGGGGGCGGTCGTCGTTATCTACGAACCGACGCTTCCGGACGGCACCACGTTTTTCGGGAGCGAGATCGTGAACGACTTGCAGCGCTTCAAGCGGATGAGCGATGCCATCATCGCCAATCGCTACGACGACTCTTTGGACGACGTGGCCGAAAAGGTCTATACGCGGGATATTTTCAAACGCGACTGATCGCGGCCGACCCGCCTCGAACGGTATTCGTTTCGGACTGCGGGAGGCCCGGAACGCTGAAAACAGCCGGATGCCGGCGGCCTCCCGCAAACGGACGATGTAACTTTATAACGAATAAATAGATGAACAACGAGATTCTTTATATCCTCCTGCCGGATTACGCCGCGCACGAGGAGGTGTTTCTTTCGCAGGCGATCGCCTCCGACGAACAGGCGCTCAAGGCGAAGCCCAAATACGTGAACAGGGCCGTGGCTCCGACGATGGAGCCGGTAAGATCCATCGGCGGATTCCGCACGCTGCCCGATTACTCTTTCGATACGATGCCCGACGATTATGCCGCCCTGGTGCTCGTCGGCGGCTTCGGCTGGGCGACGGATGCAGCCGAGGCGGTGGTGCCGATCGTGACGCGCGCCATGAAGGAGGGGAGGATCGTCGGGGCGATCTGCAATGCGGTCTCGTTCCTTGCCCGGCACGGCTTGCTGCACGGTATCCGCCATACGGGAAACGGTCCCGAGCAATTGAAACTCTGGGGCGGGGAGCGCTATGAGAATCCCGGGATGTATGTTCACGCGCAAGCCATCAGCGATCGTAACGTCGTGACGGCAAATGGTTCCGCGACGCTTGAGTTCGCCCGCGAACTGCTCCTTTTGCTTGAGAACGACACGCCCGAGCGCATCGGGATGTACTATCGCTTCAACAAGGAGGGATTCTGCACCCTTTTTCCGGGCTGATTCCGCCTTGGCAGTCGGACGGCGCGAACGGAGAGGAGTTGCATACCCGGCAGCTCTTCTCCGTTTGCACTAATTGCTGCGGTGCTCGCGGTTTCGTATTCGGATAAAAGGGAGGGCTGTCGTTCGCTCCGGAGAATGCGGATGCCGAAAAATGTTGCGCTGTTTCGCAGGATTGTGGTGTGGCGAAAACAAATCGGGCGCTTACTACAAGTAAGCGCCCGATTATTTGGTAGCGGGAGAGAGACTTGAACTCTCGACCTCATGATTATGAATCATGCGCTCTAACCAGCTGAGCTATCCCGCCGCTTGCTTCCTTTCCGAAAGCGAGTGCAAATTTAAGCCGAAAAATCGGAATTGCAAAATATTCGTTGGAAAAATATCGAAAAAAATGTTGCGGCCAGGTCATGGCATTGAGTTTGAGAGCATCCCGATAAAACAAGATGATGACCTATTCGCTTCGTTCCGATTCGAATCCCGCAGCATTGAGGGTGCTGAATGTTCTTTCGCTGTTGGCGGGCGGCTGCCTGCTGGTTGCTGTCTCGTGGGAGATCCTCGCGGGAAATCCGCGTCACTATTCGACGAACTACCTGTTGCTTCAGGGTGTCGTCTGTGTGGTTTTTCTGGCCGATTTCGTCGCCCGCATGGTGCTGGCCGAGCACAGCTGGCGCTTTTTCGTGCACAACCTCTATTTTCTGCTCCTCTCGGTCCCTTACCTCAATATCGTCGATTGGACGGGTGTGGCACTCTCCCACGAGGAGGCGATGCTCATGGGACTCGTGCCGCTGCTGCGGGCGCTGCTGGGGCTGTACGTGCTGTTCAGTTGGATCATCGAAAACAAGGTAACCCGGCTGCTGACTACCTACGTGCTGTCGCTGTCGGTGTTTACCTACTTCGCGGCGCTGGTGTTTTACGACTACGAGGTGCGGATCAACCCTGCCGTCCGCGATTTCGGGGATGCCGTCTGGTGGGCCTGCATGAATCTGACCACCGTCGGGTCCGATATCGTCGCCGTGACGGTCATCGGCAAGGTGCTGACCGTGCTCTTGCCCACGATGGGCATGCTGATGTTTCCGATATTCACGGTGTATGTTACCCAGCTCTACACGCGCAACCGAAGCGAAGAGCGGGACAAGCCGTGAGCCTCCCGCCTGTTCCTTGACGGAAAAGGCCGCTATCCCATCGCAACGGATAGCGGCCTTTCGCTCTATTTGCGCTCCTGCTGCGCTTTCAGCAAGTCGCGTATTTCGGTAAGCAGCACCTCTTCCTTCGAGGGAGCCGGAGGCGCGGCCGGTGGTGCGGCAGCCGCCTTCTTCTTTACCAGGCGATTCATCATCTTGACCATCAGGAATACGCAGAGCGCGAGGATCGTGAAATCGACGCACTGCTGGATGAAAGCGCCGTAGTTCCAGTAGATCGGTTCGGCGGGAACCGCTTCGGCTGTGCCGGTTCCGATCGTGTCCGTGACTATCGAGGTCGCTTTCGACGAGAGGTCGCGCATCCGGCTGATGTCGATGCGCAGCGACGAAAAGTCCGTGTTGCCGAGCAGAGCACCGATCGGGGGCATCAGTATGTCGTTTACCAGCGACGAGACGATTTTTCCGAACGCGCCGCCGATGATTACGCCGACGGCCATGTCCATTACGTTGCCTTTCAGGGCGAACTCGCGAAATTCTTTGAAAAAAGCCATTGCAATTCGGTTTAGGTGTTGTTTTTCGATGAGCAGGGGCGGGGCCGCCCCGGAAATTACGTCGGAAAACGAATCGGCCCCGGTCGAATGGCGGGGCCGATCGCGTTTTGCGTCGGGTGGATTACTCCACTTCGATCAGTACGGCCTCCGTCGCGACATTCTCTCCCTCCTGTACGAGAATCTGCTTGACCTTGCCCGCATAGTTCGACGTGATCGAGTTCTCCATCTTCATGGCCTCCAGAACCACCACTTCGTCGCCGGACTTGATCGTGTCGCCGACCTTCACTTTTACCGAAATGATGCGTCCCGGCAGCGGGGCGGTAACGGTATTGCCCGTGATGGCCTGCCGGGCGGTCGTTTCCGCTGCGGCTTCGGCCTGGCGGGGAGCCTCTTTCGCGGCACCGGCTTCGTAGGCCTTCTTTTTCTGATCGGTAAGGAATGTCTTGGCTACCAGCGGGAACAACTCCAGCAGCAGCACCTCCTTCTCGTTGGCGGCCAACTTCACGCCTCCGGCCTCCGGCAGCTCGGGGTTGGGCTGCATCTTGTACTTCGAGGTATCGTAGGGCGTCTCTTCGCGTACGCCGCAGATCTTGAAGCGGAATTCGGGGTCGATCTTTACCGGAGTCTCGCCGTATTCTCCCTTCACGAGCGCCACGAACTGCGAACTCTTGTTGGTGTACATCGCACGACCCGCTTTCTCGTCCAGGGCGCAGCTGACGGCCTGGGCGCCGACGATCTGCGAGGTGGGGGTAACCAGGGGCGGCAGGCCGGCGGCCAGACGCACCGTCGGAATCAGCTCCATGGCGCGGGGCAGGATCTCCTCGGCCTTGAGCTGCTGCAGCTGGGCCACCATGTTGGAGTACATGCCGCCGGGAATTTCGGCTTTCTTGACCAGCTCGTTCGGAGCCGGGAATCCGAAGTGGGCTTCGATCTTGTGGCAGGCATCGAGCAGCGTCGCCTCGTCTTCGGCCTGAGCCGCCTTGATCGCGCGGTCGAATTCCGCATCGATCTCTGCGGGCAGCTGGTCGGTCAGCGGGTTGAAAGGTTTGGGCGCGGGCTTCTCCTTGCCGAATACCGACAGCTCCAACTCCTTGCGGATCTCCTTGAGCTGCGTGTTGATCTTCGCCACAGCCTCCATATTGACACCCGTGTCGATGCCAAGTTTCTTGCAGAATACGTAGATCAGCTCGATGGCCGGAGCGCCCGTTCCGCCGCTGAAGTACCAGCAGTTGGTATCGACCACATCCACGCCGGCGACGATCGCCGCCAGCACCGAAGCCAGACCGTAGCCCGGCGTGCAATGGGTGTGGAAGTCGATGGGGACGCGCAGATTCTTCTTGAAAAGCTTGACCAGCGTGCTGACCCGCTTGGGCGGTATCAGACCCGACATATCCTTGATCGTGATCATGTCGGCTCCGAGGGCCTCCATCTGCTTGGCTTTATTGAGGAAGTATTCGTCCGTGAAGACGGGTTTCTGCGCCTTTTTGCCGAACAGCTTGGCGAAGAAACCGGGTTCCGGATATTTCGGATCGACAGTGTAGCAGACGGCGCAGTCGGCCATGCCGCCGTACTGTTTCACGTATTTGATGGTCGATTTGACGTTGTTCACGTCGTTCAGCGCATCGAATATACGCATGATTCCCAGACCGCTTTCGATCGCGTTGCGGCAGAATCCGTCGATGATCTCGTCCGTGTAGGGGGCGTAGCCGAAGAGGTTGCGGCCGCGCGAAAGGGCCGTCAGCTTCGATACGTCGCCGACCGCCTTGTGGATCGTTTCGAGGCGCGTCCAGGGATTCTCGTTCAGATAACGCATCACCGAGTCGGGCACGGCACCGCCCCACACCTCCATCGCATAGAAATTGGCATCCTTATAGAAAGGAAGACAACGGTCGATCTGGGACTGGTTCATCCGGGTGGCGAAAGACGACTGCTGGCCGTCACGTAATGTAAGATCTCTGATTTTTAAAGATTTGGCCATGTTGTTGAGTTTTATGTTGTTGGTTGTTTTGCCGTGTTCCCGCTTCGCTGCGGGCGGTTTGTTATTCTGCTAACAAATATATGCAAAATTATTTTGTTTTCAAAATATTTTCATACAAAATCGCATGTCCCTTCCGTGCGGGTTGTCCCGTCGGGCGGATGTGTCGGATGACTTTCTATACAAAATACATGCCCGGATCCGTGGCGGGATATTTCAAGGGTCTCTGTTTTTCGCTTCCGGCCGGCTCTCCGGACCGCGGCTATTTCCTCCCGAGGCAGCTGCCGCAGGCAACTTGTCAGGATCTCCCTTATAATATATTCCGTTCTCCGTACGGTCGGCGGGAGGTTGCTTCGGTGCCCGGCTTTTCTTATCTTTGGCTTCGCCTTAGATACTCTGTCTCGGCATAATCAAGCTATCGCTTGCTTGTGCGCTCGACTTTTCGTATCTTTAACTTCGTTTTAGATACTCCCGCTCGACAAAATGCAAGCGGACTTGCTTTTGCTCTCGCTTATTCGTATCTTTGAGACCGAATGTAAAAAACGATCTTTATGAACAGACTATTCCGAACATTGCTCGTCGCCGTCGCTGCCTGCTCGGCGATGATCCAGACGAGCGAGGCCTGCACCAATTTCATCGTCACGCGCGGCGCGTCGAAAGACGGCTCGGCGATGATCTCCTATGCGGCCGACTCGCACCAGCTCTACGGCGCGCTTTACAAAAGCTATGCGGGCCGCTACAAGCCGGGGACGATGCTGCCCGTTTACGATTGGGATTCGGGTCGCTACCTGGGGGAGATACCGCAGGCGGCCCGGACTTACGCCACTGTGGGCAACATGAACGAGCATTCGCTCATCATCGCCGAGACCACCTACGGCGGCCGGCGTGAGCTGTGCGACTCGACCGGACGCATCGACTACGGGTCGCTCATCTACATTACCCTGCAGCGCGCCCGCACCGCGCGCGAGGCGATCGCTACGATCGTCGAGCTGGCCGACACCTACGGCTATGCCTCCAGCGGCGAGTCGTTCTCGATCGCCGACCGCGACGAGGCCTGGATCATGGAGCTGATCGGCAAGGGGTGCGAGCTGGATGCCGAGGGCAACAACACCCGGCGCGGTATCGTCTGGGTCGCCCGCCGCATTCCCGACGGCTACGTTTCGGGCCATGCCAACCAGGCGCGCATCACCACCTTCCCGCTCGACGACGAGGAGAACTGCCTCTATGCGCCCGACGTGATCTCCTTCGCCCGCGAGATGGGCTATTACGAGGGTCCGGACGAGCAGTTCAGCTTCTGCGATGCCTATGCTCCGCTCGACTTCGGCGCGATGCGCGGCTGCGATGCGCGCGTGTGGGCTTTCTTCCGCACGGTGGCCGACGACATGGACCGCTATACCGACTACGCGATGGGGCACAATCCCGCCAACCGGCTGCCGCTCTGGGTCAAGCCCCGCACGAAGGTCGATCCTAAGACCGTCTTCGATGCGATGCGCGACCACTACGAGGGCACTCCGATGGACATGACCAAAGACCTCGGCGCGGGCGGCCACGGACTTCCGTACCGCTGGCGTCCGATGGAGTTCGAGGTGGACGGGGTGCGGTACGTGAACGAGCGCGCCACCGCTACGCAGCAGACAGGCTTCTGGTTCGTCGCTCAGGCCCGTCCCTGGCTGCCGGACGATATGGGCATCCTCTGGTTCGGTGTGGACGATGCGGCCACTTCGTGCCTCACGCCGATCTATTGCTGCACGAACGAGGTGCCCGACTGCTTCCGCGAGGGCGACGGCACGATGCTCCGCTATTCGCCCACGTCGGCCTTCTGGCTCTTCAACCGCGTCGCCAACTTCGCCTACCTGCGCTACGACCTGATTTCGGCCGACATCCGCCGGTCGATCGACGAGTGGGAGCAGGCGCGGCTGGAGGAGGTCGCACGCATCGACGCGGCCTGCGCTCCGCTCGCAGCGAAGCGGCGAGTCAAGGAGCTGACCCGCTACTCGGTCGAGACGGCGGGAGCGCTCTTCGACCGCTGGAAGGCGCTCGACGAATACCTGCTGGTCAAGTATATCGACGGCAACCTGAAGACGGAGACCGCGCCGGGTGTCTTCCTCGACAACGGCAACGGCTGCGATATTCCCGACAAGATACAGTTCCCTGGCTACAACGAGAAGTGGCAGCGCGCCGTCGCGGCCGATAACGGAGAGATCCTGAAAGTAATCCAATAAGAATGGAAAATATGAAATACGACATCATTGTCATCGGCAGCGGCCCGGGCGGGTACGTTGCCGCGATCCGCGCCGCCCAGCTGGGGCGCAGGGTGGCCGTCGTCGAGCGTGCGGAGGCCGGAGGCGTTTGCCTGAACTGGGGCTGCATCCCCACCAAGGCGCTGCTCAAGAGCGCCCAGGTCTATAACTACTGCAAGTCGGCCGAGCACTACGGCCTCGATCTCCAGGGCGAGGTGCGTCCCGATCTTCAGAAGATCGTCGCCCGCTCGCGCGGCGTGGCGGAGACGATGAACAAGGGGGTGCTGTTCCTGCTCAAGAAGAACAACGTCGAGCTGATCCAGGGCTTCGGCAAACTGACGGGACCGGGCCGCATCGACGTGGACGGCACCGAGTACGAGGCCGACCACATCATCCTGGCAACGGGCGCGCGGCCCCGCGAGATGCCTTTCATGCCGATCGACGGCGAGCGGATCATCTCCTCGAAGCAGGCGCTGGTACTGCCGGAGTTGCCCGAGACGATGATCGTCGTCGGCTCGGGTGCCATCGGCAGCGAGTTCGCCTATTTTTACGCTGCGCTGGGTGTGAAGGTCACCATCGTCGAATACCTGCCCCAGATCATGCCCCTCGAAGACGAGGAGGTGGCCAAAACGATGGAGCGCTCGTTCCGTAAACTGCGTGCGACGGTCATGACCTCGACCACCGTGAAGTCCGTGAAGGTCAATGCCGAGGGCAAGTGCGAGGTGGAGATCGAAGGCAAGAAGGGGGCGGCAACCCTCACGGCCGACGTGGTGCTGTCGGCCGTCGGTATCAAATCCAATATCGAGGGCATCGGCCTCGAAGAGCTGGGCGTGAAGACCGAGCGGGACAAGGTGGTGGTCGATGAGTTCTACCGCACCAGCGTGCCGGGCATCTATGCCATCGGCGACATCGTGCCGGGTCCGGCGCTCGCGCACGTAGCCTCGGCCGAAGCGATCTGCTGCGTGAACGCCATCTGCGGCGTGCATGCCGAGCCGGTCGATTATACGACCGTACCTTCGTGCGTCTTTACCTCGCCCGAGGTGGCTTCGGTCGGTATGACCGAGCAGCAGGCGCGCCAGCAGGGTATCGACTGCAAGGTGGGGCGCTTCCCTTTCACGGCATCGGGCAAGGCGACGGCTGCCGGCGACCGCGACGGCTTCGTGAAGCTGATCTTCGGTCCCGACGATAAGTTGCTGGGTGCCCATCTGGTCGGTGCCAACGTGACCGAGATGCTGGCCGAGCCGACGCTCGCCCGTACGCTCGGGGCGACGGCCGGGCAGATCGCCCACACGATCCATGCGCACCCGACGATGAACGAGGGCGTGATGGAGGCCGCCGAGGCGGCGCTGGGTGCGGCGATCCACATCTGATCGGCCACAAAACGACGGGCGGTGCACGTGGCTGTTGCGCCGCCGCGAATGCGTAAGGGCCGGGACTCGAAAGTCCCGGCCCTTACGTTGCTTTTTACCGGATGCCGATCAGCGGAACCACTCCTCCAGATGATCCTTGGCGTAGAGATAGTAGATCGCCAGACCGACCCAGCTGGTCAGCAGCACCAGCAGCGAGGCGATGAGCTTGCCGCTCGTGCCGATGTTCTTCTTGAAAATGTCCAAAATGGCGGCGACGCTCAGTACGATGCCCGCCAGATAGATGATTACTCCCATAGTTCTATGATTTTAGAGGTTGAACGGTCGTCCTTGACGAAAATTTCCGGGGGATAGCTTACGTCGCTCAGGAACAGCCCCTGGGCCGGTGCTCCGGCACTTGCGCGCGAAAGATCGCGGCTGGCGACGATTGCGCGGAACTGCTCCTCGTCGTAGCGTCCGCGTCCGACATCGACCAGTGTGCCGACGATCGCCCGCACCATGTTGCGCAGGAAGCGGTCGGCGCGGATCGTGAAGCGCAGCACCCCCCGCTCGTCGCACTGCCACTCGGCCCGCGTAAGGCGGCAAATGTTGGTCTTGTTGTTCGAGTTGAGCTTGGCGAAGGAGGTAAAATCCTCGTATTCGAGCAGTGCGGCCGCCGCGCGGTTCATCCGCTCCATGTCGAGCGGCACGTAGTACTGCCACGCGAGCGCCCGGGTAAAGGGGTTCTTTCGCGGCTCGATGAAGTAGCGGTACTCCCGCTCGCGGGCATCGAAGCGGGCGTGGGCATCGTCCCGGACCTGCACGATGCGGCCGGCGGCTATGTCGTCGGGCAGCAGGAAGTTGAGCTTATAGACCGTACGTTCCGGGTCGTCGATCGGACGCGCCGTGTCGAAGTGGGCGACGTAGTAGGAGGCGTTCACTCCCGTGTCCGTGCGCCCCGCTCCCGTTACGGCGATCGGTTCGCGCAGCAGCGTCGTGAGCGCCCTTTCGAGCGTCTGCTGTACCGAGGGCATGTCGGGCTGCCGCTGCCAGCCGCAGTAGGCCCCGCCGTTGTAGCTCAGTTCGATGAAGTAGCGCATGTGGTCTGTTTTGTTCTCCGCAAATATACGCATAAGAGGGCTGCGGCGCAAGTGCGCGCGCGATTTTAATCGGGACTTCGGAGCGGATGGGCGCGTTTCGGATGCGGCCGGTGCGCCGGAGAGGGTGTGCACGGCATGTCGTGCGGTGTGTCGGCGGTTTCGGCCGGTGCCGGACAGCTGTCATCGGGTGCCGGGCTGCCGGAATAACGAACCGCCCGGAATCCGAGAAGGATTCCGGGCGGTTTCGGTTTCGTTCCGCTCGATTATTTGCGCGGTTTGATGTCCAGCTTGACCGGACGGATCATGTTCTCGGGCTTGAGGATCGTGTCGAGCTCCTCTTTGGTCAGCACGCCGTGCTCGAGCACCAGTTCATAGACACCGCGGCCGGTCTCGAGGGCCTCCTTAGCGATCTTGGTCGAGTTCTTGTAACCGATGATCGGGTTGAGGGCCGTAACCACGCCGATGCTGTTCTTCACGTAGTCGGCGCAGCGCTCGCGGTTGGCCGTGATGCCCTCGATGCAGAGGGTGCGGAGCGTGTCGAAGCCGTTCATCAGCAGCTCGGCCGACTCGAAGTCGCACTGGGCCATAACCGGCTCCATCGCGTTCAGCTCCATCTGGGCGGCCTCGCCGCTCATCGTGACGCAGAGTTCGTTGCCGATTACCTTGTATGCGATCTGGTTCATGACCTCCGGAATGACGGGATTGACCTTGCCCGGCATGATCGACGAACCCGGCTGGCGGGCGGGCAGGTTGAACTCGCCCAGACCGCAGCGGGGACCCGATGCGAGCAGACGCAGGTCGTTGCAGATCTTGTTCATCTTGACGGCGACGCGCTTCATGGCGGCGGCATAGCCCACCAGGCACGAGGTGTCGGAGGTGGCGCCCACCAGGTCGTCGGTCAGGCGGATGTTCCAGCCCGTGATCTCGGCGATCGCCTTGGTGCACTTCTCGGCATAGCCCGGCTCGGCGCAGATGCCCGTGCCGATGGCCGTGGCACCCATGTTGATGGTCAGGAAGTCCTCGGCGGCATGGTCGAGGTGTGCGATCTCGTCGCGCAGGATGCTGGCGAAGCCGTGGAAGGTCTGTCCGAGGGTCATCGGCACGGCATCCTCCAGCTGGGTGCGGCCCATCTTGAGCACGTCGGCGAATTCGGCGGCCTTCTTCTCGAACGACTCGATCAGCTGCTTGAAGTGCTCGACCAGCTTGAGGTGCGTGGCGTACATACCCAGGTGGATGGCCGTGGGGTAGGCATCGTTGGTCGATTGGGCGCAGTTCACGTGGTCGTTGGGTGAACAGAACTGGTATTCGCCGTGCTCATGGCCCATGATCTCCAGCGCGCGGTTGGCGATGACCTCGTTGGCGTTCATGTTGGTCGTGGTGCCGGCACCGCCCTGGATCATATCGACGGGGAACGCGTCGTGGTGCTTGCCCTCCATGATCTCGCGGCAGGCCTGCGCGATGGCGTTGTACTGCTCGTCGGTCAGCAGACCCAGTTGGTGGTTGGCCTCGGCCGCACCCAGCTTGGTCATGGCCAGACCCTTGATGAAGAGGGGGTATTCGTTCAGGTGGAACTTGCTGATCTCGAAGTTCTGAATACCCCGCAGGGTCTGAACGCCATAGAGTACGTCGGCCGGCATCTCGACGCTGCCCAGCAGATCGCTTTCGGTACGCATTTTCTGATTGCTCATAGCTTTAAAAGTAATGTTATGCTTGTTTTTGACGGTTGTATTCCGGGTCGCCGGGTTTTAATTCAGCAAAGTTAATGTTTTATTTTCGAAAACGGAACGGAACGCGCATAAACTTGAAACTATTTTTTAT
>JAIEHQ010000013.1 GCA_029065825.1 Alistipes sp. | reverse complement strand
ATCTTCGAGGAGTTCAAGGGCACGGGCAACATGGAGTTGCAGCTCGACCGCAAGCTGGCCAACAAGCGCGTCTATCCCGCCGTCGATGTGATCGCCTCGGGCACCCGCCGCGAAGATCTGCTGCTTTCGCGCGAAGTGATGAACCGGACCTGGGTGCTGCGCAAGTACCTTTCGGACATGACCCCCGTCGAGGCGATGGAGTTCCTGCAGAAACAGATGAATCTGACGGAGACCAACGAAGAATTTCTGGCGACGATGAACCATTGACGGGGCAGGGTATGATGCGGAAACTATTGCTGCTCGCAGCATGTCTGTCGGCTCTTTCGGAAGCGTGGGGCTGGGGGCAGAAGGGACACGACGTGGTGGCCTGCGTCGCCGAATGCCGCCTCACGCCCGAAGCGGCGACCCGGGTGGCCGATCTGCTCGACGGATATTCGATGGTCTATTGGGCCAACTGGCTCGATTCGGCGAGTCATACGCCCGAGATGGCCTACACCAAAACCTGGCACTACGCCAATGTCGATGAGGGATTTACTTTCGAGACCATGCCGAAGAATCCGGCCGGCGATGTAGTCGAGGCGATCGAAAGAATCGTCGCGGCCCTGAAGTCGGGAGAGTTGTCGCGCGACGAGGAGCGTCTTCATCTGAAGATGCTGATCCATCTGGTCGGCGACCTCCATTGTCCGATGCACGCGGGCCGACTGAGCGACCGGGGCGGCAACTCGGTAGCCGTCCGGTTTTTCGAGGAAGCGACCGATCTGCACACCCTCTGGGACACGGCGCTGCCGGAGGCGGCCCACCGCTGGAGCTACTCAGAGTGGCAGAATCAGCTGGACCGGCTCCCGGAAGAGACCGTGAGCGAAATCCAGGCAGGCACGCCGCGCCGATGGTTCGAACAGACCCAGACGGCATGCCGGGACATTTACGCCCGGACTCCGGCCGGAAGCGCGCTGTCCTACGATTACGTGGCGCACTACACCCCCCTGGTCGAGCGGCAGCTGCTGCACGGCGGCCTGCGACTTGCGGCGCTGCTCAACGAGATCTACGGCTGAGAGCAGCCTCCCGAAAGGGGAGGATAAAGAGAAAACCGGAGGAACCTTCGATCGTGCGATCGGGTTCCTCCGGTTCTTCGTTCGACACTCCTGCATGCGGTTTCCGGATCAGGCCCTGCCGGCCGCAGCCTTCGCGTACACACTCTTCAGCCGGCGCGTCATGAAGAACTGAAGCACCCCGCGCAGGAACATGTAGAGGGTAAAGGCAAGCCAGAGGGCGTTGTTGCCGATAAGAGGGAAGAGGCTGTAGAAGATGGCGAAGTAGGCCAGGGTGGAGAGCAGCATCGAATTGCGCATGACCCGCGTTTCGGTCGCCCCGACCATGATGCCGTCCATGATGAAGGGCATTGCGCTGGCCAGCGGAATCAGAATGATCCAGACGATGTAGCGCTCCGCCGTAGCCAGCACGAGCGGTGCATCGGACGAATCGGCCTTGACGAATATGCCGAGCAACTCCCGCCAGCCGACCAGATAGATCCCCACGAACAGCAGCGAGATCAACGTTCCCCAACCGATGCAGCGGAGCAGGCAGCGGCGCAGCGACAGTTCGTCGCGGGCACCGATGAAACGTCCCGTAAGCGCCTCGGCGGCATAGGCGAATCCGTCGTTCATGTAGGAGAAAAGCGTGAAGATCTGCAGCAGCAGGGTATTTACCGTCAGGATGATCGGGTCCTCCATCCGGGCCGAAGCCGCCGTGAAGAAGGTATAGACCGCCACCAGACAGAGCGTGCGCAGGATAATGTCGCGATTGATCAGGAAGAACCGGCGCATCGGTGCCCAGTCGATGACCTCGCGCCACGAAATGCGGGTCAGCACGTTCCGATAGCGCGCGAAAAGCAGCAGCACGGCCAGCAGCACGCCCGCGTTCTGCGCGACGACCGATCCGTAGGCGATGCCCGCGATGCCCATCCCGTGATCGAAGACCAGATAGAGGCTGGTAACGACGTGCAGCACATTGACCGTAATGGCGATATACATGGGAATCACGGCATTCTGCATGCCGGTGTACCACCCGTTGAAGCCGAAGAGAATGATGCCTGCCGGCACGGCCCAGACCCGTGCGTAGAAGTATTCGCGCACGATCTCATCGCCGTTCATCGCCCACAGCGCCAGCTCTCCCAACGGTCGCTGCAGCAGGAGCACCGCACCGCCCAGCACCACCGCGACCAGAAGACCGCGCGCGAGCATGTTGGTGCACTCGCGGAAATCGTTCGCGCCGAACGCCTGCGCCGTGAGTCCGCTGGTGCCCATGCGCACGAAGCTGCAGTTCCAGTAGATGAAGTTGAAGATCGAGACACCGATGGCCAGCGCGCCGATCGTGGCCGCCGAGTTTTCGAGACGGCCGGCGATAGCCGAACTCAGGATTCCCATCAACGGCACCGTGATGTTGGAGATGATATTCGGAACGGCTATTCTGAGAATTTCGCGATTCATAAACCCTGTTTTTCCGGGGCCAAAGATAACCCTTTTATCACGAACGGCGAAATGTCCGGAGCGGCTATTCGGACAAAGTGCGGAGCAGGGCCGTACCTTTGGGGAAAATAGGACTCCCGGAGAAGCGGTTATCCGGAAATTTGGATTACCTTTGTCCTGCATTTAAACAAAACCATTTATGAAAGACTTTAAAAACGACTCGGCCTCGATGCTCGCCCGTTTCGGACGGGACAAGCGGGAGCAGACCGAGCGTCGCCCGCGTTCGCAGCGTGATGCCGCCGACTCGGAGCGTTTTGCGACGGAGCGTCGCCCCCGCAACTCGTACAATCCCAACTTCACGGCAGACAACCGTCCCGTTCGTGAAGAGCGCCCTGCGCGGGAGGAGCGCCCCCGCCGTTCGTTCGACCGGGAGGAAAACCGCCGTTCCGACTACCGCTCGGACCGGGGTTCGGAGGGCAGATACCGTCGGGAGGAGCATTCCGACCACCGTTTCGGCAACCGCCGAAACGAATACGGCGACCATGCCGACCATCATAAGAAATTCGACAAACCTTTCGGCGCAGGACGTTCCGAGGAGAAGGGGAGAGGATCTTTCCCCCGTCGCGAACGCTCCTTCGGCGAACACCGCACCGACGACCGCCGCACGGGCGGTTACGGTCATAAGGAGAGCGGCCACTCTTTCGGGGGGCATCGCTCCGCAGAGCAGGGCGGGGAGTCCAGACGTTTCGGCAACCGCTCTTTCGACAAGCACCGCGCCGGCGAGCGCTCCGAAGGGGGCCGATCCGGCCGCCGCTCGTACGAGCGCAGAGAGGGGGCTTCCGGAAATTATCCCAAATACAATCCCAACAAGCAGACGGGCGAGATGCGTCTGAACCGCTACATCGCCCAGTCGGGAATCTGCTCGCGCCGCGAGGCCGACGATTTCATTCTGGCGGGCCTGGTTACCGTAAACGGAGAGATCGTGACCGAACTGGGCACCAAGGTGCTGCCGACCGATGAGGTAAAGTTCAACGACAGCAGGGTCGAGGGCGAGAAGAAGGTCTATCTGGTGCTCAACAAGCCGAAGGGATTCGTGACCTCGCTCGAAGATCCCCACGCAGACAAAACGGTCATGGATCTGGTAAAGGATGCCTGCACGGAACGAATCTATCCTGTCGGCCGGCTGGACAAGAACAGCGTCGGACTGCTGCTCTTCACCAACGACGGCGACCTGACCCGGCAGCTGACTCATCCCTCGTTCCAGAAGAAGAAGATCTACCAGGTGTCGCTCGACAAACCGCTGACGCGCGCCGACATGGACCGCATCGCGGAGGGTATCACGCTGGAGGACGGCCTGATCTTCGCCGACGAGATCGCCTATGTCAAGGAGGACAAGCAGGAGGTCGGCATCGAGATCCACTCGGGCCGCAACCGGATCGTGCGCCGCATTTTCGAGCACCTGGGCTATGCCGTGAAGAAGCTCGACCGAGTCTATTACGCCGGTCTCTCGAAGAAGAACCTCAAGCGGGGGCAGTGGCGTTTCCTGACGCGCGAAGAGGTTCAGCGGCTCAAGTCGGGACAATACGAATAGGGTATTCATCGAAAAAACAGTATAGATTATGTCTAACATCAAAAATCTGGAACCGAAGCTCGTCTGGGAGCAGTTCGATGCCATTACACGGGTGCCGCGCCCGTCGAAAAAGGAGGAGAAGATCCGCGAGTTTCTCGTGGATTTCGCCAAGCGCCACCACGTCGCCTGCCAAACCGATGCCACCGGCAATGTAGTCATGCGCGTGCCTGCCACGGCGGGATACGAAGACCGCCCCTGCATCATCCTCCAGTCCCACATGGATATGGTCTGCGAGAAGAACTCCGACCTCGAGTTCGATTTCGAGAAAGACCCGATCCGCACGAAGATCGTGGACGGCTGGGTCAAGGCCGAAGGCACGACGCTCGGTGCCGACGACGGCATCGGCATGGCTGCGGCGCTCGCGGCGATGATCGACCCCGAGCTGCAGCACGGTCCGCTGGAGGCGCTTTTCACGATCGACGAGGAGACGGGCCTGACCGGCGCTTTCGGACTGGGAGAGGGGATGCTTACGGGCAAATACCTCATCAATCTCGATTCGGAGGACGAAGGCGAAATCTTCATCGGCTGCGCCGGCGGGGTGGACACCCTGGCGACGTTCCGCTATGAATCGGAGGCGGCTCCGGCCGACGGAGTGTTCTACAAGGTCCGTGTGTCCGATCTCTCGGGCGGTCATTCGGGCGACGACATCGACAAAGGCAAGATGAACTCCAACAAGCTGGTCGCACGATTGCTGTGGAACGCTTCAGAGCGGTTCGGCATCCGGCTGAGCCGCTTCGACGGAGGCAACCTGCGCAATGCGATTCCGCGGGAAGCCTATGCCGTATTCGCCGTACCGGGCAGCCACAAAGAGGCTTTCGAGACTTTCTACGAAGAGTTCGCCGCAGCTCTCGAAGCCGAAGCGAAGTTCCGGGAACCCAACTTCAAGATCGCTTTGACGCAGGAGGAGAGCGCCCCCGTAATCGATGCGCAGACGCAGCGCCGGCTGCTCTGCGCCATCGTCGGACTGCCCAACGGGGTTATCGAAATGTCGCTGGCGATGCCGGGACTCGTCGAGACCTCGACGAACCTCGCATCCGTCAAGTTCGAGGGCGACGACCGTATCGTGGTAACGACCTCGCAGCGTTCGTCGGTCGAGAGCGCCAAGACATACGTGATGCAGATGGTCGAGTCGGTATTCGCACTTGCCGGAGCCGAAGTGGTTCATTCCGAAGGATATCCGGGATGGGCACCCGATCCGCAGTCGAAACTGCTCGCTGTGACGGTCGCAAGCTACGAGAAACTTTTCGGCAAACAGCCCAAGGTACGCGCCATCCATGCCGGACTCGAGTGCGGCCTGTTCCTCGAGAAGTATCCCGAATTGGAGATGGTATCGTTCGGTCCGACGCTGCGCGGTGTCCATTCGCCCGACGAGCGGCTCGAAATAGCTACCGTGCCCAAATTCTGGGCTTTGATGGCGGACATCCTGCAGACAGTTCGATAACCGCCGCTTCAACTGATTTTTTCCGGATGGCTCCTTATATAAAAGGAGCCATCCGTTTTTTTATTCGAAACAGCTACAGAACCGACCGCCGCACGGGCAACGCAAACGCCAGAGAAGATTCGGAAGAGTAGCCATATGCCAGGTTC
>JAIEHQ010000129.1 GCA_029065825.1 Alistipes sp. | reverse complement strand
TTGTAGAGGGGTACGACCACCGATATGTCGAGTTTCGTCTCCACCGTCTGCCGCTATGCTTCCGTTTCAGGACCGAAGGGACGGGGCGCACGGGCGAAAATCCCGGCCAGGATCAGCGCCAGCACCGTGCCGACGAACAGATTGTCGGCGACCGATCCCCACACCGTCGCCAGAATCGAAGGTTCGGGCAACTCCTGGATCTGCCGGATCATGTCGGCATACATTCCCGCCATCGAAGCGGGCAGCCCCCCGCCCTGCGAGACGGCTCCGTTCATCGTGGCGACCAGCTTCTCCACATAATCGTCGTAACCGACCGCCACGCTGCGGTAAAAGTAGATCACAACGCCCTTGATGAGCGCCGACAGCAGGATCATGACCAGCACGAACGAGAATCCGTGCGCGAACGGGAAACCCGTCTCCGCGTCGTACCGCTCGCGGCGGCGGCGCAGGAAGCCGCACAGCAGAACGATATAGACCACCGCCAAGAAGAGCCACATCAATCCCATCATCGTGACTCTGCCCGAAAGCATGGCGGACTGCTGCGCCACATGGCCTGCCGACATCACGGCACCGATGATCGCACCGTACTTGCAGGCTTCGTTCCAAAAATTCGCTACCATTTTTTCGCTATTTTTTATCTGTTTATTCCAAAGTTCCCAACCCCTGCCGCAGCACCTCCGGCTCGTCGCACGTCAGATCGACCACCGTCGTCGGCATAGTCCGGCCCGCGCCGCCGTCGATAACCAGCTCCGTCTCGCGGCCGTAACGTTCGTGGATCAGCTCGGGATCGGTCATGTACTCCGACTCGTCGTCGTCCGGCACCGAAGCGGTCAGCATCGGGCACCCCAGCCGCTCGACCAGTGCGCGCGGAATCGGATTGTCGGGAATGCGGCAGCCGATCGTCCGGCGGTTGCCGAGCGCCTTGTCCGGCATGCGCGAGGAGGTCTCCAGCAAGAAGGTAAACGGTCCCGGCAGGTTGCGCCTGAGCACCCGGAACTGCGCGTTGTCCACCCGACAGTAGTCCGCCACCTGGGCCAGCGAGTCGAAAACGACCGAGAAAGTCGTGTGATCCTTGCCTTTGATGCGGCGCAGCCGCTCGGCGGCACGCACCGAACGCACCGAGCAGCCGAAAGCATAGACGCTGTCGGTCGGATAGACCACGATGCCGTCGCGTTCGAGCACGGCGACCGCCCGGTCGATCTCCTTCTCGGAAGGATTGCGGGTATATATTTTAACTAACATGGATGACAAAGATACGAATAAGCCGAATACAAAACCAAACTTGTTTGAGTTTTGTTGGGGCGAAGTATCTAAGACGAAGTCAAAGATACGAATAAGCGAGAGCAAAAGCAAGTCCGCTTGCATTTTGCCGAGCGGGAGTATCTAAGGCGAAGCCAAAGATACGGATTTTCCCGAACAAGTTCCCGGCGGCCGACGCACCGCCGGCTCGGGATGCCCCGGAGACACTCCCTCCCCCGCTTCGCCGCTCCGTGCCTGCCCGTCACTTGATCTTGCGTCTGTTCAGTTCGGCGACGTATGCTCGGGCATTGGCCTGATGCTCGCGGTAGGTCGCGGCGAAGTTATGGTACCCGTCGAAAGTCGGGCGGGCGCAGAAGAAGAGGTAGTCGTGCTCCTCGAACCCGAGCACCCCATCGATCGCCGCAATGCCCGGCATGGCGATGGGCGACGGCGGGAGTCCCTTATTAATATATGTATTGTAAGGCGACTGGGTCTTCAGGTGTTTGTGCAGGATGCGCCGGAGTCCGAAATCCTGCAGCGCGTACTTGACGGTGGGATCGGCCTGCAGCAGCATCCCCTTGCGCAGGCGGTTGATATATACGCCAGCCACGCGGGGCATCTCGTCGGCCTTGGCCGTCTCCTCGCAGACGATCGACGCGAGGGTCATGACCTCGTCGCGGCTCAGCCCGCTGCGCTTTCGCGCGGCATCGCGCTCGGCCGTCCAGAAACGGTCGTACTCGCAGCGCATGCGGCGCACCAGCTCCTCGGGCGATACGGTCCAATAGACCTCATAGGTATTGGGAATGAAGATCGAGAAGAGCTGCAGGCTGTCGGTCCCGACCTTGCGGGCCAGCTCCGGATCGGTCAGCGCCCCCATGAAGGCCGCCGAATCGGCATCGAGCTGCCGCGCCAGCTTCGCGGCAAGAAATGCGCGCGTACGGGCGGTGCCGAGCGTCAGGCGCACCGGAGTCTGCAGCCCCAGCTTCAGCATCCGGACCACCTGGATCACACTCATGCCCGGTTCGAGCACATAGTGGCCCGGCTTGTAGAAATCGGGCAGATCGATCCGCTCCGCATAGCGGTCGAACGCCCAGCGGTGCGCCACGTGGGGACGCAGCGAGTCGAGCAACCCCGCATAATCGGTGCGGGCGCTCACGTAAACCTCCCGCCGCTCGCCGACGGCATTGCCATAGAACTGAAGATAAATGCCGTAAGCCGCTCCCAGCAGGATCGCCACTGCAATTATCGAGGCGATCAACCAATATTTTCCTCGCATTGTTTCGATTTTTTTTGCAAAGATACAAAAATTTCGTACTTTTGTCGCGGGTAAGTCTCATACGACCAGCTCCCACAGAATCCCCCAGGCGAGGAATCGAGCAAGGGTATGTGGTTGTAGCGGTGCGATATGAGTAGCTTACCCTTTTTTTATTGTCCGAAATCCTCCGAAATAAAGAGCGCGGCCCGAGGCTCCGCCCCGGAAGAACTGCCCGCCGCATGACAAAAAACGGGAACGGATCCTCTCCGTTCCCGTTTTCATTCCGCCCGTCCCGTCAGAACACGAGTTTCACGCCGACCGTGAATCCGACACCCCACTGCGGAAAGCCGTTCCACTCGTACATCTTGCGGTTGCACAGATTGCGCCCCTCGGCGAACACCGTGACATTCTCGGCGACATACCAGTCGGCATCGACTCCCAGATCGAGCGTATAGGGAATGCGCCGGTTGCGCACCACGACCGGATCGGCCGCCGCAAGATCCTCGACCTCCGACATATAACGAATCGACTGCATGCGGAAAATTACCCCCGCAGAGAACTTCCGGTGCCGGTAGCGCGCCTGCACCGTGCCCTCGAACTCGGGCAGGCAGATCGACAGCGGCTGATGGTCGAAGTAGGTCGATCCGTGACCGCCGATCGAGAAGATGAAGTTGCTGACCGGCCGGTATTCGAGTTCTCCGTTGAGAGACATGACATTGAGCCGCCCCTGCCGCAGATCGAAGCCCGCCTCGCCGCCAGCAGTCGGACCGAAATACCAGAAGCAGTTGTTCTCGATGAAGGTATAACCCACATAAAGCCGATAGGTCAAACGGTTGCCGGCCAGCGCACCGTTCACACCCAGCCGCATGCCGTAATCGACCGTATTGGCAAGCATGGCTCCCGCGGCGGCGGGGGCATAATAGGGATTGACTCCAAACAACGCCCGCATGTCGTTCCTGCGCAGGTGTCCGTCGGCCTCCAGATAGGGCACGAATCCGCCGCCGCCGAGTGCGAAGCGCAGACTCAGGCGGGGAGTCACGTAATCGGCCCCGCGGCGACCGGCCACCTTATCGTGGTAATAGTCCGCCCCCAGCTCCAGATCGACCATTTCGTTACGATAACCGTAGCGCAAGGCTGCCGAAAAGGTTCGGTCGTAGTAACCGAAAGAGCTTCCGGAGGCGATCCGACGATCGCCGCCCCACTCGCCTTCGAACCCGGCCCCGAGAATCAGCCGATGCCGTCCGAACCCGCGTCCGACGGAGGCTTTGCCCCCGAAAGAGCGCTGGTCGTCGCGCCCCGAAGCGGCATCGAGCGGATTCCACCACCGCCCTCCCGACAGCACGACATCGAAATTCCAGCGGCTCAGATCGACGAAGTCATCGCCGATCCGCACCCGCGCACGCAGATCGCCGACCGTCCTGCGGCCGCCCGCATCGAACACCGCGATGCCGGGAAACATGCCGTAGCGGTCGTAGATTTCGTTGCGGTAGGCGACCTCTCCCTCCAGCAGGTGCCGCCCCAGATAAAGTCCCGCAGCCGCACCGATCCGGTTGTCCATGCGCAGGGCCATGCGGGTGCTGCCCGGCGTACGGGGAATCCGCCCGTACGATCCGTCGTGATTGATATAGCCCGCCGCATAGCCTATATCGGCATTCTGCGTCGAAGCGTGGAAATCGAGGTCCGAATGGAGCGGATACCCCATGCCCGCCTTAAGATAGAAGGGCAGCGGACGATCGAACTGCCAGTAGTTCAAAGTCGCCGGACGGATCGGACGCACGTCGAGGCGCGTCCGGATCGAAAGCGGCGTGACAGCATAATCGACCTCGGGCCGCAGCACGACCGTATCGACCAGATCGGGATGCAGGGGCAGCCTGGCCGCCGACTCGATGCGCGGCATGTAGGCTTTCGAAACCTCCACCCGCTTCTCGACCTGCTGCGCCTGACTCCGCACCACACCCGGAAGCAGCGAGGCGACGATGAAAAATATTGCGAATCGCTTCATAGACTAATTGAGTTTTCTGATTTTATCCTTCGCTTCGGCCACGATGCCGTCGTTGTCGGGCGTATAGCCATCGACGATGCTCTGATAGGTGGCACGCGCCTGGAAGAGGTCGTTGTTACGCACGTAGATGTCGCCCAGCAGGAGGTAGGACTTGGCAAGCCAATAGGCATGCGGCGTCCGCTTGTCGGCAAATTCGAACACCAGTTTCTCCGCCCGGTCCAGATCGCCGGCGCGATAGGCCGCCTCGACGACCCGGTAGGCCGACTCGGCACCCTGCGCAGTCTGCACATTGGCACTCAACACCTTATAGATACACAGCGCCTCCGCGGCATCGCCCCGGCGCGCGACGATCTCCGCCTTGGCGAACTGGGACTCGCGCCAGGCCGTATCGCCCGCAGCGGAGAACGACGCGACCTCGTCGGCCATCGCGAGAATCCGCTCCTCGTCGCCCTGAGCGATCGTCGCCCGCACGTAGCCGGTCATCGCCTCGCCCTTCTGTGCGGCCGTCGTCCGCAAATCGGCCAGACGGCGGTAGGCGGCGGCGGATTCGGCATAACGCTTGTCGGCGAAGGTCATCCCGGAGAGCATCTCCAGCGCCCGCTCCGTATAACGGGCGGTACCCGCATCGGCCAGCGCCGCAAGGGTCTCGATCAGGCGGGAGCGATCGCCCGCCTGCCGGTAGCAGTCGCCCAGATAGTAGAGCGCATCGGCCGTATAGTACCCTTTCGGATAGCTCTCGAGGTAGCTGCGCAGCGACTTGGCCGCCGCATCGGGCTTGCCCGAAAGATAGATTTTGCGGGCGGCAGCGAACGAAAGCGAGTCGCGCGAGACGGCGCTCAGATCGCCCTCCACACCGCTCTTCTCGGCATAATCGAAATAACCGCCGGCATCCCCCTGCGAGACATAGATGTCGCGGATGCCCTGCAACGCATCCTTCGCGTCGGAGGAGTGCGGCGCGGCCTTGACCACCCGGTCGTAATATTCGAGCGACTTGCGCCGTTCGCCCAGGTTGAGACAGGCGAGGCCCAGCTCGGAGAGCGCCGCCGTATGCAGGGAACTCTGCGGATTGTTCTCGACGAAGGGTTCGAGCACCGCCACGCCCTCGCGATAGCGCTCCGAGGCGATGTAGGTGCGGCCCAGTTCGTAGGTCGCCTCGTCGAGATGATCGCCCGCAGCGGAAGCCACGATGCGGCGCAGCAGCTCGATCTTCTCCGGCACGCGTCCCAGCACGCCGAGCGTGAGGGCACGCCGGTAGCGGGGGTAGTCGGCCGTCTCCTCGCTCCCGACGGATGCCGCCTCGTAGCGGGCGAGCGCCTCGTCGAAGCGCCGGTCAGCGTAGTAGGTATCGCCCAGACGGCTCAGGGCATCGGAACGGTAGGTGTCGGTCTGCGTGCGAAGCTCCGTGAATTTCAGGAAATCTTCCCGCGCACGCAGCATGTTTTCCGCCGCGAAATGGCAATATCCCGTCGCATAATAGGACATGGCGTACTCCGGCTCCCCTTTCGGTGCCCGCCGCCGGTAGCGCTCGTAAAGGGCTGCGGCCCCCTCGTAGTCGCCCCCGCGGTAGGCGATCTCGCCCTGCCAGAACGAAGCGAGCGCGGCGTACTTGGGACTCACTCCGATGCGGGCGGCCTCCGCGAGCGATTCGCCGGCCGCGCCCAGATCGCCCTGCTCCAACGCATTGACACCCCGGAAATAGGCGATCTTCTGCCGGGCCGCCAGCAGCTCGCCGTCGGGATCGGGATAGGCGGAGATGATCCGGTAGGCCTCCTCGTAATTGCGCGAGTTGTAATAGGCGGCCGCCTGCAGCTCGCGGACCGTGCGGATCCGTTCCGACGAAGGATAGCGCTCCGCATAGCGGTTGAGTACCCGGATCGCCTCGCTGAAGCGTCCGCCGCCCAGCTCGTACTGGAGTTTTCCGTAGTTGAACAGCGCCTCCTCGGCGATCACGGGATCGAAATCGGCGTTGGAAGCCATCGCGAACGACTGCATGGCCTGCTGCTTGTCGCCGCTGCGCAGCGAGCAGTCGGCCAGGTGGTAGGAGGCGTTCTGTGTCAAGGCATCGTCGGGACCGCAGACCTTGCGCAGGTAGGCGGCGGCCTCGGCATAGCGCGCGGTGCGATAGAGCGAAAAGCCGTACAGGTAGTTCTCGTTGCGCCCCATCTCTCCGCCCGCCTTCACGTAGGCATCCAGATAGTCGAGCGGCTTCCCGTACTCGCCCAGCCGGAACCACGACTCGGCCATCACGCGGCACAGCTCGGCCTGCCGGTGCGGCGCGGCGCGGCGGATCAGCTCCTCGCCCCGTTCGACGACATAGCGGTAGTCGCCCTGCCGGAAACGGATCTGCAGCAGGTAGTAAGGCGCCACATCGCCATAAGCGTCGCTTTGCAGCAGCTGCTCGAAACCGGACGAGGCACGCGCGTAATCCTCCCGCACATAGGCGATATACGACCTGTAATAAAGCGCACGATCGTAATAGTCGCTCCGCGCGTCGATCCGCTCGAAGCAGACCAGCGCCGCATCGTAATCCCCGCGGCCGAATTCGAGATACCCCATCTTCAGATCGTACTCGTCGCGCAGCTCCCGGCTCAAGGCCCGATAATCGACCGCCGCGAGGCATTCGTAGGCCCTGGCGTACTCTCCGCGCGCCGACAGCAGCGAACCGAGTTCGAAATTCAGATCGTTGTTATAGACCGACTCCGGGTAGCGGTGCGCAAACCGGTCGAGCTGCGCCTCGGCATCCTTGTGGCCGAGCCTCAATGCGCAAACAGCCAGCCGGTAATCGATCTGCTGCGCCTCGAATCCGTCGTCGAAACGCTCCTGCCGGCGCACCTGCAGCAACTCGTTGCGGGCATCGCTCCAGCGGCCCCGCTCGAAAAGGGCTATTCCCCGGGCCAGCCGTTCCCGCGCACAGGGAGGCAGTGCGGCCACCGCGTCCGGCACCGGAGCCAGAGTGAGGAGCGCCAACAGAGATATTATGGTCTTCTTCATATCGCAAGTTGAAAATGATTCGGACAAAGATAGGGATTTTTCGTTCGTAACGCCCTTTCGGGAACGATTATTGTGTTACACGCAGCAGAACCAAAACATCATGCGTATGAACCAGAACATAGCTATCCGAATGACTTCGGCCAAGACCTACGAGATCGAAGGAGGCAGGCAGGCCGACAAACTCAACCCCAAAGAGCTGATGCTGCTCGCCGGAGCCACCTGCGCAGGCATGACGGCCATGTCGATACTCGAGAAGCAGCGCATCCCGGGCGCACGGCTCGAAATCGAATTATCGGGCGAACTTTCGACCGAACAGCTCCAGTCGGACAGCGTATTCGCCTCGTTCCGCATCGTCTATCGCGCCTCCTGCACCTGCGACGACCAGGAGAAGGTAAGCCGGGCGATCACGCTGGCACACGACAAGTATTGCGGCGGAGTGAAGATGCTCGGGGCGATCGCTCCCGTCGAGCGGGAGATCTCGATCGTGAACAGATCGTAGGCAGCGCTCCGGGAAAGCGTCAGCGCCGGTTCTTCCCGAACCGGCGCTGTTTTCAACGGTGCCGCCACCGCACGCATCACTCGATATCCCGCCAGTTCCGCTTATCGACGATTACTCCGTCGTCGAACACGACCACACCCGCATGAGCGCGGAGCATCGTCTTCATCGTCGAAGCATCGACGTTGTAACAGGGCAGCGGCTCGCCTCCCGCAAAACCGGGCACCGGATCGTCCTGCAGCGACTGGGGCGTGACGCAGACCGCACGCGCCCCCTCGCGGGCGGCACGCGCGACGAGGCGCCGCAGACGCGCCTCGCAGGCCGGCTCCAGGTCGTCGAACGAGGTCACGCAAATCATGTAGAGCCTGCCCGGTGCGGACAACACCCGCTCGGTGGCATCCTCCCGGCCGTCGCGCAGGGCGAACTCCTCGAGCATGCTACCCTGCTGCGGCACCTCCCCGACAACTTTCGTATCGACCCACTCCCACACCGTTTCATCGCGCCAGGCATCGTCGTCGAGCGTAAATTCGCGCAACTCGCCCGTGGCAATATTGCGATAGACCAGCACCGTGCGGATCGGATGCACCGCACCGTCCCGCGCCGCGCGCATCCCGGCCAAAACATCGACACCGACCTTGTAGGGCAGAAAGTCGATAAGCGGCAGATGGCGGTAGCAGTAGGTCCCCAGCCCCATCGTGGACAGGAAGAAGAAGAGGGTCGCCGCCACCTCCCAGCGGCGGAAGTCGAGAATCCGGTCGCGCCGGTTGCCGGCCCACACGACCGCAGCCATCGGCAGCAGCAGCAGATTCTTGAAGAAGGTGGCCCAGGGCGAGAGCCTGAACGCCTCGCCGAAACAGCCGCAGTCCTCCACCGGCAGCAGCGTAGCGCTCAGCAGCGTAAGCAGCGTGAAGAAGGAGATGGAAGCCAACGCGAAGATCGAGATCAGACGGATGCGCACCCGGAAGAGCAGCATACAGCCCATCATCATCTCGGCCCCGCACAGCCAGATCGAGAAGACCATGCTTCCGGGGATCAGTGCGTCGAATCCGTAGATGGTCAGGTATTCGTTGATCTTCATCGCCGTGCCCCAGGGGTCGATTACCTTCGTGAACCCCGAGACGATGAACACGACGGCCAGCGTCAGCCGGCAGACGAGCGTAGCGATCCGCATCGCACGCGGAGAAAGAATATCCCGGCCCATCACTGCTCCAACAGGGGTTCCACCTCGGCCCGGATCCGGGCGAAAATAACGTCGGGTCCGGCCATCCGGCCCTCGGCATCGGCGCAATCAACGATCTTCAGCCGCTCGTCCTCCGCGGCAGCGGCGAGATAGACCTGCCGCACGCTGCGCTGCAGATCGAGCGAGGCTTCGTGTATGTCGCGGCCGCCCTTCAGATAGTCGCGGTCATCGCCCTCGCGCGCTTCGGCGAGCTTGCGGGCGGTAAAAGCGAACGGCACATCGAGGAAAAGCGAGAGATCGGGGCGCGGGATGGCGTGATAACCGAACTCCAGATCGAGAATCCAGCGGCGCAGCGCCTCGCGCGAAGCCCCCTCAGGCAGTTTGGCGCACTGATAGCCGACGTTCGAATAGACATAACGGTCGAGCAGCACCGCATCGCCTGCCGCCAGCCACTCCCGGAGCTGCGCCGCAGCATCGGCACGGTCGCCGGCGAAGAGCAGCGCGACCAGGTAGGGATCGACCCGATCCACCGTCCCCAGCTCGCCCCGCAGGAAGCGGGCGATCAGTTCTCCGTAAACGGGTGCGTCGAAACGCGGGAAATGGAGGTAGCGGCACGCCCTTCCCCGCTCGTTCAGCAGCGCCCTCAGGCGGTCGATCTGCGTCGATTTCCCCGCACCGTCCAACCCTTCCAGTACAATCAGCATGAGTCCCTTCTCTTTAAAGTAATTATCGCAACATGCGCACCGCCCGTTCGACACCGGCCACCAGCGCATCGGCCTCCTCCGGCGTGTTGTAGAGCGCGAACGATGCACGGCACATGCCCGTCACGCCGTAATGGGTCATGACCGGTTCGGCGCAATGCTGTCCCGTGCGGACGGCGATGCCGAGTTTGTCGAGAATCATGCCCAGGTCGTAGGGATGCACGCCCTCGACGTTGAACGACACGATCGCGCACTTGTCGTCCGTCGTTCCGTAGATCCGCAATCCGGGGATGCGCTGCAAACCCTCGCTGGCACGGCGGAGCAGTGCCGTCTCGTGCTCCTCGAGGGCCGCATGATCGAACCGTTCGAGGTAGCGCACCGCCTCGCCGAGACCGATGGCCCCGATGAAGTTGGAGGTTCCGGCCTCGAACTTCAAGGGCACGGGCGCGAAAGTGGTCCGGGCGAACGACACCCGATCGACCATGTCTCCGCCGCTCAGGAAAGGCGGCATCCGCTCGAGCAGCTCCCGCTTGCCGTACAGCACGCCGATACCCGTCGGACCGTAGAGTTTGTGGCCGGAAAAGGCGTAGAAGTCGCAATCCAGCCGGGTGACATCCACCCCTCCGTGCACCACGCCCTGACAGCCGTCCACCACCACGACCGCTCCCGCGCGATGGGCCTGAGCGACGACGGCCTCCAGATCGGGCCGCGTGCCCAGCGTATTGGATGCCTGCGTCACGGCGACCACACGGGTCCGCTCGTCGAGCAGGTCGGCGAGTCGTTCGGTCATCAGCCGCCCCGTGTCGTCGAAGGGAAGCACGCGCAGCTCGGCACCCTTGCGCTCGGCGAGCAACTGCCAGGGGATGATGTTCGAGTGGTGCTCCATCTCGCTGACCACAATATTGTCGCCCTCCCCCACGAAGCGGTCGCCCCAGGCATAGGCCACCGTATTGAGCGATGCGGTAGCTCCGGCAGTGAAGACGATCTCCTCCTTGGCGGCGGCGCCTATATATCGGGCGATGCGCTCGCGCGCCGCCTCGTACATGGCCGTACACTCCTCCGCGAGGTAATGCACGCCGCGGTGGATGTTGGCATTCCACTCCCGATGGAGCCGATCGACGGTCTCGATCACGCACGCCGGCTTCTGAGCCGTAGCCCCGCTGTCGAGATAGATCAGCGGCTTTTCATAAACACGACGGTCCAGGATCGGAAAGTCCTGCCGTATCTCTGCTGCATTCCACATAACCGAACAATCGCTACATTTCATTCAACCGCTCCGCAATGCGTCCGGCGATCCACTCGCGCACGGACTCCATGCTGCAGCGGCCGATTACCTCGCCCGCGAAACCTTCGAGCTGCAGGCGGCGCGCCTGCACTTCGCTCAGTCCCCGCTGCCGCATGTAGAGAATCGCATCGTCGTCCATCTGGCCGACGGTCGCACCGTGGCTGCAGCGCACGTCGTCGGCATAAATTTCCAGCTGAGGCTGCGCCTCGATGCGCGCCGTACGGCTCAGGAGCAGGTTGCGGCTCTGCTGCCGGGCATCGGTGCGCTGCGCGTCGCG
>JAIEHQ010000128.1 GCA_029065825.1 Alistipes sp. | reverse complement strand
CAAGACCTTGGCCAAGGGGGCGACCTCGCGCAAGATCGTCATGGCCGTGCGGCGCACTTATGTAAAAAGTTCGATCTTCGAGGCGCTTGTCGCGAAGATCCTTTCGAAAGTCGCCCGCTGAGCGGGGCGCGGTGTCGGGGGCGCGAGGCCCTAATCCGGATGGTTTTTGCCGCTTGCGGCTTCGCTCCGGAGAGCTCCGTACCGGTAAAATCGGGCGGGCATTTGCTTCTGCGCTCGACTTTTCCTATCTTTGCAAAGTTGTATTTACAGGTAAATGAAAAAATGATGGAACAAAAATTGATCGAGACGATCGTCGGGGCGATTCAGGATAAAAAGGGTAAGAACATCGTGTCGCTGGACATTTCGAAGACGGACGGGGCGATCTGCTCCGCTTTCGTGGTCTGCAACGCCGATTCGACCACGCAGGTGGCGGCCATCGCCGCCGGCATCGAGGAGAAGGTGCTCGAAACCCTCGGCGAGAAGGTGTGGCGTGTCGAGGGGCAGCAGAACGCCTTGTGGATCGCTATGGACTATGTGGACGTGGTGGTTCATATCTTCCAGACCGAACTGCGCGATTTCTACAAGCTGGAGGAGCTGTGGGCCGATGCGCCTTCGGTCCGCTACGAGTACGAAGAATAACTATTTATGGCACAACAGAAAAACAACGTGAAAATGAATATGCCGCGTCCGTCGTGGATGTGGCTCTACGGCGTGATCGTCGTCTTCATTCTCGGCTATTGGATGCTCGATCCGGGGCGGGGCACCCCCGTCAAGAGCGACTGGAACGCGGTCGCGGGGATGATTGAGCGGGGCGAGGTCGAGAAGATCCAGGTCATCAACCGCGATCTGGCGGAGGTCTTCCTCAGCGAGCAGGCGGTGGAGCACTATCGCGGGCAGGAGCAGGAGAAGCGCTACCGCAACATGCCCCGCACGGGCGTGCAGCTCACGTTCCATATCGGTTCGGTCGATACGTTCCGTCAGGATCTGGACAAGGTAACCGCCGATTCGGGTCATGCCGTGGTGCTGACCTACGAGAACAGGGAGAACTCCTGGACCTCGCTTCTGGTGCAGATGCTGCCGTGGGTGCTCATCATCGGCGGGTGGCTCTTCATCATGAACCGCATGTCGCGCGGCGGGGGCGGCGGTGCGGGCGGCATCATGAACGTGGGCAAGGCCCGCGCTCAGGTCTTCGACAAGGAAAATTCCCGACGGGTAACTTTTAAGGATGTCGCCGGTCTGGAGGAGGCCAAGGTCGAGATCATGGAGATCGTCGATTTCCTCAAGAGGCCGGACAAGTACCGCAATATCGGTGCGAAGATCCCCAAAGGCGCGCTGCTGGTCGGTCCTCCGGGAACGGGCAAGACGCTGCTGGCCAAGGCTGTGGCCGGCGAGGCCAACGTGCCGTTCCTGTCGATCTCGGGATCGGATTTCGTGGAGATGTTCGTCGGTGTGGGCGCTTCGCGCGTGCGCGATCTTTTCGAACAGGCCAAGCAGAAGGCCCCCTGCATCCTCTTCATCGACGAGATCGACGCCATCGGCCGCGCACGCGGCAAGAACGCCGGATTCTCGGGCAACGACGAGCGGGAGAACACCCTCAACCAGCTGCTGACCGAGATGGACGGCTTCCAGACCAACACGGGCGTGATCGTACTGGCTGCGACCAACCGGGTCGATATTCTGGACAAGGCGCTGCTGCGCGCCGGCCGCTTCGACCGGCAGATCGAGGTGGGGCTGCCCGACGTGAAGGAGCGGGAGGAGATTTTCGAGGTGCACCTGCGCCCGCTGAAGCTCGATCCGCAGCTCGACCGCTCGTTCCTGGCGCGCCAGACCCCCGGATTCTCGGGTGCCGATATCGCTAACGTCTGCAACGAGGCGGCGCTCATCGCAGCGCGTCACGATAAGCAATATGTCTCGCGCGAGGATTTCCTGGCGGCCATCGACCGCATCATCGGCGGTCTGGAGCGCAAGAACAAGATCATCTCCGACCAGGAGAAGCGGACGATCGCCTACCACGAGGCGGGACACGCCACCGTGAGCTGGATTCTCGAAAACGCCAGCCCGCTCATCAAGGTAACCATCATTCCGCGCGGCAAGGCGCTCGGCGCGGCCTGGTACCTGCCCGAAGAGCGGCAGATTACCACGCGCGAGCAGCTGCTCGACGAGCTGGCGGCCACGCTCGGCGGCCGCGTCTCGGAGCAGATCCACTTCGGTCAGGTCTCGACCGGGGCGCTCAACGATCTGGAGCGGGTGACCAAGCAGGCCTATGCGATGGTGGCCTATTACGGCATGAGCGACAGAATCGGCACCGTAAGCTATTACGACTCGACGGGCCAGGGCGACATGGCCTTTACCAAACCCTATTCCGAACAGACGGCCCAGCAGATCGATGCCGAGGCCAGGGAGCTGATCGCCCGGGCCTATGCGATGGCCGAGGAGGTGATCCGCACCCATGCCGATGGCCTTCGCGAACTGGCCGAACTGCTGCTCGAGCGCGAGGTGGTCTTCACGGAGGATGTGGAGCGCATCTTCGGCAAGCGCCGGAAGGACCTGCTGCGGGAGCGGCAGGAGGCCGAAGCGCAGGGTGCGAAGAGGGAGAAACAGGAGGAGCAGGAGCCGCTGCCCGGGAGCGAGGCTCCCGAAATGCGGGCGGAGGGCGCTTCCGACGAACGTACTTCCGAATAAAACAGATGCGCGTATGTCTGACAAGATAAAAAATCTGCTGGTCCGGACCCTGAGCGGTGCGGTGCTGCTCGCCGTGGTGGTCGGCGCGACGCTCGGATCGCAGTGGAGCTTCGGAGCCCTGCTGCTGGCCGTCCTGCTCGGCGGCATGAGTGAGTTCTACCGGATGGCTTCCGGCGACGGGGTGCGTCCCCTCCGCTGGCTCGGCACAGCGATGGGCGTGGTGTTCTTCGCCGCAGGATTCGGGCTGTTTCTCGCTTCGACGGATGCCGCCCCGATCTGGGGTTTCCGGGTTGCGGTCGCGGCCGTTCCCTGTCTGCTGTTGCTGAGCATGTCGCTGTTCGCCTGCGAACTGTTCCTGCGCCGCACGCGGCCGGCGGCCGACATCGGCGTGACGCTGGCCGGTGCGATCTATGTGGCCCTGCCGCTGGCGCTGCTGCCTTTCCTGCCGACGCTGCTCGTCGGCAGGTGGGATCCCCGGGCCGTGCTGGCCTATATTTTCATCATCTGGGCCAACGACGTGTTCGCCTACCTGGTCGGGATGAGCATCGGGCGGCACAAGCTCTACGAACGCATCTCTCCCAATAAGTCGTGGGAGGGCTTCTTCGGCGGCGTGGCCGGAGCCGTCGCCGCGGGCTCGGCGGCGGCCTGGTGGCTCGGCGGCAGCTGCCTGCTCTGGGGCAGCGTCGCAGCGATCGCGGCCGTGACCGGTGTTGCGGGCGATTTGGTCGAGTCGATGTTCAAGCGGGCCGCCGGTGTGAAGGATTCGGGCCGCATTCTGCCCGGACACGGGGGATGGCTCGACCGTTTCGATGCGCTGATCTTCTCGGTCCCTTTCGTCGCGGCCTATCTGTTGCTGCTGTATTTTTTTTAGAAGAAACTTACTTACCCTGCTATGAAAATAAATAAGGAAGGTTACAAGATTATCGGATTGACGGGCATCGTCTGCTGCCTGTTGTGGGTGCTGATGTATTACCTGATGGAGCGTCATGCCGAGGCGGGGCTGCTGTGGTTCGGCTCGGTGCTGCTCGTGCTCTTCTGGTTCTTCATCGTGGCGTTCTTCCGCGAGCCCCGGCGTGTGCGGATTCACGATTCGGAGCTGGTTTTCGCTCCGTGCGACGGACGGGTCGTGGTGACGGAGGTGGTCCGCGAGAGCGAGTGTTTCGATCGCGAGATGCTGCAGATCTCCGTCTTCATGTCCATTACCAACGTCCACATGAACTGGGTGCCCGTCGGAGGTACGGTCTCCTACTTCAAATACCATCCCGGCCGCTTCCTGGTGGCCTGGCATCCCAAATCCTCGACCGAGAACGAGCGGACGACCACCGTCGTGCGTACGGCCGACGGCAAGGAGGTGCTCTTCCGCCAGATCGCCGGTCTGATCGCCCGGCGGATCGTCTCCTACATGAAGG
>JAIEHQ010000127.1 GCA_029065825.1 Alistipes sp. | reverse complement strand
ACCCCCCCGGCCCGCCCCCGCCCCCCCCGCCCCCCCCCCCCCACCCCCCCCCCCCCCCCACCGGGGGGGGGTCATCAGCGTGCAGCAGAAGCTCAGGTGCTTCTTCTCGCGCACCACGCCCCGCTTTCCCTCCGCGAACTCGTAGGGGTAGTTGATCCGCCCCTGCTCATCGACCGTCACGGCGGCCGCCAGCGCGCAGTCGCCCCGCCCGGCGGCTCCCGCCACCAGCGCCCCGAGCGCATGCTCGGGCACCACCACGTCCGACTCCACGATGAGCAGCCCCGCCCCCTCGGCCAGCGCCTCGCGCCGGGCCGTGATGAGCGTCAGCCGGTAGTTGGGCGAGGGATGGTCGGTCAGCTCCGAGAGATTGACCAGCCGGAACCCCAGCTCGCGCGACATACGCTCCAGTTCGGCCGTATTCTCCGGCGTGCTGAAATCGTTGTAGATCGTGTAGGTAAACGGCACCGGAAGCCGGGAGGCCATGACCGCCTCGGCGGTCTTCCGGGTCAGTTCGATCGAGTCCTTGACCGGAGTGATGATATGGATTTTATTCATTTGCGATTCGCTGTGGGCAGCGACCGACCCGAAGCGGGAGGGAGGCTGTTGCTATTTTCGTTTGAAAACTCTACCTTTGTCTGCAAAGATCGAACAAAGATAATGATTTTTCCCAAGAAAGCAATAATCGTCGCCGCCCTCGTCGCCGCGATGCCGGCTCTGGCCCAGACGCGTCAGACACGCGAGGAGTACGTGGACCGCTACAAGCACATCGCCGTCGCCCACATGGAGCGCTACGGCATTCCGGCCAGCATCACGATGGCCCAGGGCATCCTCGAATCGGACTGCGGCAACAGCTGGCTGTCGCGCGCCTCGAACAACCACTTCGGCATCAAGTGCAAGCGCAACTGGAAGGGCGAGACGGTCTATTACGACGACGACGAAAAGGGCGAATGCTTCCGCAGCTACCCTTCGGTCGAGGCCTCCTACCGCGACCACGCCGAGTTCCTCGACGGACAGCCGCGCTACGACTCCCTCTTCGCCTATGCGCCCACCGACTACAAGCACTGGGCGCGCGGTCTGAAGGCTGCCGGCTACGCCACCGCCCCCGACTACGCCGAGCGGCTCATCCGCATCATCGAGGAGAGCAAGCTCTTCCTGCTCGACCGCGAGAACGGTCTGGCGCTCTACGCCTCCGGCACGGGACACAAGGCCGACGAGTGGTTCGCCGCAGAGAGCAGCGTGGAGCGGGCCGCTTTCTCCGGCACGGCGATCGACCCCGACGACTACAGCGTCTCGATCGGCTCGCGCAAGAGCTACAACATCCGCAGCAACAACGGCGTGCACTACATCGTGGCCCGCGACGGCGACAGCTTCGAGCGCATCGCCGGAGACCTCCGCATCTCGGCCCGCAACCTGCGTCGATTCAACGAGGTAAGCTCCTCGGCACAGCCCGTGGCCGGCGAGACGGTCTATCTGGGCCGCAAGAAGCGCCGCTGGGAGGGCGAAGCCATGTTCCACACCGTCGGCGAAGGCGAAACGCTCTGGTCGCTCGCCCAGTCGTACGCCGTGCGCAGCCGCTCGCTCGCCCGCATGAACCGCCTCCGCAGCGGCGAACCCCGCACGGGCGCGACGCTCCGAATCCGATAACACCAAATTTTCGATAGAACCCTTATGGAAAACATTCCGCTACGAAGCAGAATACTCGAAACCATCGTCAGCAAATCGACGCTCAAGCAGCGAGTCTTCGACAACACCTTCGCCACCTTCAACGACCTGAAGGATACCCTTCTGGAAATGGCCTACGAGCTGGAAGACGGACTGGAGGGGCGGCTCGACCGCCGCGTCCGGATCGAATACCGCGACCGGGGCAAGTTCGAGGCACAGCTCCAGATCGCCAACGACCTGCTGATCTTCCAGATGCACACCGACGTGTTCGAATTCGACGCCAACCACGTCGTCTGGCAGAACCCCTACGTCCAGCAGGAGCGGGCCAACTCCTACTGCGGCGTGATCAACATCTACAACTTCCTCTCCGACTCGTTCAAGTTCAACCGCAACGCCGACGAGGGCTACCTGATCGGGCGCATCTTCGTCAATCGCGAGAAGCGCTACTTCGCCGAGGGCAAGCACCAGAGCGCGGTGCGGGCCATGCAGTTCGGGCGCGAGGAGATCTCGCGCGAGGCGCTGATCGCGATCCTCGAAGCGGCGATCTGCTACGCCCTCAACTTCGACCTGCTGCTGCCCCCCTACGAAAGCAACAAGCGCGTGACGGTCGATCAGTTCAACACCAAACTCGACAACTCGAAATTCATCACGGGCAAACGCCTGGGCTACGACTTCGACGTAGATGACATTTAAACCCCATCGTACATGTTCAAGAAACTGTTTCTGCTGACCTTACTGAGCGGCCTCGTCGCCGCAGAGGCGACCGCGACGGCGCCTTCGACCTACCGCGACATCGTGGCCCTGCGCGCGATGAACCGCCGCGCCCAGGGCATCCGCCCGATGAGCGACGGCCGCCACTACACCATCCTGGAAAACAACTCCGTCGTCCGCTACAACTACGCCGACGACCTGCCGGGCCAGACGCTGCTCGCCTCCCCCGGCGACGACTTCCCGATCGTCGATTACCAGTTCTCGCCCGACGGCACACGGATGCTCGTCGCACGCGGTGCCGAGCCGATCTACCGCCGCTCCTACACCACGCGCTACTACCTGAGCGACGAGGAGGGGCTGCGGCCGATCCTCACGGAAATGGAGGGCACGCGCGACGCCTCCTTCTCGCCCGACGGGCGGACGATCGCCTTCTCGAGCGGCAACGATCTCTACCTCTACGACATCGAGGCCGACTCCGTACGCCGCATCACCCGCGACGGCCGCTGGAACGAGACGATCAACGGCACCACCGACTGGGTTTACGAAGAGGAGTGCGCCTTCACGCGCGCCTACGCTTTCTCGCCCGACGGCCGCCGTCTCGCCTTCCTGCGCTTCGACGAGTCGCAGGTGCCCCTATTCGAGATGATGCGCTTCGACGGCACGCTCTACAACCGGGCCTACACCTTCAAATACCCCAAGGCCGGCGACCGCAACTCGGAGGTCGATCTCTTCGTCTATGACCTCGACACGGAGCGCACCGAACGCATCGACGCGGGTCCCGACCGGGGTCAGTACCTGCTCCAGCCGCTGTGGACCCCCGACGGGCGGCTCTGCTTCCAGCGGCTCAACCGCCGGCAGAACCACTACGAGCTGGTGCTCTGCCTGCCCGACGGCACGCAGCGCGTCATCTTCGACGAGCAGTCGCCCACCTACGTCGATCACACCAACAAACCGCTGCAGTTCCTGCCCGACGGCCGCCGCTTCCTCATCGGCGAGGAGACCTCGACGGGCTTCCGCCACCTCTACCTCTACTCCATCGACAAGGGGCTGCTGCGCCCCGTCACGCAGGGCGAGTGGGAGGTTACCGACTTCGTGGGCCTGCGCGGCGACAAGGTCTATTACCTCTCGACCGAAGGGTCGCCGCTGCGCCGCGACCTCTACCGCATCGGTCTGAACGGCAAGGGCAAGCAGCGCCTCACGCCCGGCGACGGATTCTACTCGATCGCCCCGAGCGCCGACCTGAGCTACTACATCTGCGAAGGCTCGAACAGCACCACCCCCAGCCGCACGGAGGTCTTCACGGCCGACGGCCGGCCGCTCCGCACCCTGGCCGACAACGCCGAACTGCGCGAGCGGCTCGCACAGACCGACCTCCCCGTGCGCGAGTTCTTCACCTTTACCACCGAGCGGGGCGACGAGCTGAACGGCTACCTGCTCAAGCCGGCCGACTTCGATCCCGCGAAGCGCTATCCGGTGCTGATGACCCAATATTCGGGTCCCGGATCGCAGCAGGTATCCGACCGCTGGGCACCCGACTGGGAGTCGGCCCTGACGGCGCACGGCTACGTGGTGGCCTGCGTCGATCCCCGGGGCACCGGCTTCCGCGGCGAGGCGTTCCGCAAGGCCACCTACGGCAACCTCGGCGCACTTGAGGTCGAGGACCAGATCTCGGCGGCCCGCTACCTGGCCCGCCAGAGCTGGGTGGATGCCGACCGCATCGGCATCTACGGCTGGTCGTTCGGCGGCTTCATGGCCCTGGGCTGCGCCTGCAAGGGCGACGGACTCTTCAAGATGGCGATCGCCGTCGCTCCCGTAACCTCGTGGCGCTACTACGACTCGATCTACACGGAGAACTACAACGGACTCCCGGAGGACTATCCCGAGGGCTACGACGGCAACTCGCCGATCAACCTGGCCCACCTGCTGCGCGACGACCGCACGCGCCTGCTGCTGATACACGGCACGGCCGACGACAACGTCCACTTCCAGAACGCGATGGAGATGGCCCGCGCCCTCAACCGCTGGGGCAAGCGCTACGACATGATGGTCTATCCCGACCAGAATCACTCGATGATGCCCGACGACACGATCAACGTGCGCGAGAAGATGATCGAATACACGCTGCAGAACCTCTGATCCGCCGCTCCGTGAAAAACCTCCTGTTCCTCCCCTCGCCGCTCGGCCGGATAGGGATCGCCGAAAACGGCCGGGCGCTGACCGACCTCTTCTTCGGCGGGGAGACCCTCCCGGGCGCTGTCGTCCGATCGACCCCACTGCTCGAACGGGCCGCCGCCCAGCTGGAGGAGTATTTCGCCGGCACGCGCACGGCGTTCGATCTTACGCTCGAAGCCGAGGGCACACCGTTCCAGCGGCGCGTTTGGGAGGCTTTGCAGGAGATTCCCTACGGCACGACCGTCTCCTACGCCCGCATCGCGGCCCAGACGGGCAACCCCCGAGCCTCGCGGGCCGTCGGTGCCGCCAACCGGCGCAACCCGCTGGCCATAATCGTACCGTGCCACCGCGTGGTCGGTGCCGACGGATCGCTGACCGGCTACGCCGGCGGACTGGAGCGCAAGGAGTTCCTGCTCCGTCTGGAGCGGGCAGCTATGGAGAAGATGCGATAACAGCCGCAGAAAAGACGGATCGCCCCGGACATTTTCGCAATGTCCGGGGCGATCGTTTTCTTGAACAGCCGTTGCCGGGGCACGAAGCCGCCCGCTCAACCGAGCCACAGGAGCAGCGCCGCGACCAGCACGACGGCTGCAGCCTCGGCCCGCCGGCAGACGGCGACCGAACGGCGCATGTCTGCCGAATCGAGCGGCCGGTCGCACGTACCGATGTAGGGCTTGGGAACCGGACGGCCGAAATAGTCGTGCGTACCGCCGAAACGGCACCCCAGAATACCGGCCAGCGCCGCCTCGGGATACCCCGAATTGGGGCTGGCGTGGCTCCTGCCGAAGCGGCGCACAAACCCCCAAAGCCCCGGTCGGCCCGCCGCGAGCAGCATCAGCAGCGCCGTCAGGCGGGCGGGCAGGTAGTTGGCCGCATCGTCCAGCCGGGCGGCGACCCGCCCGAAGAGCAGGTAGCGGTCGTTGCGGTAGCCGATCATCGAGTCGAGCGTATTGACCATCTTGTAGGCGAGCATCCCCGGCACCCCGAGCAGCGCATACCAGAAGAGCGGGGCGATCACGCCGTCGCTCAGGTTCTCGGCCAGCGTCTCGAGCGCCGCCGTGCGGATCTCCTGCGCCGTGAGCGCCGAGGTGTCGCGGCCCACGATGCGGGCCACCTGCCGCCGCCCCTCTTCCAGCGAACGATCGACCGCACGGAACACCTCCCGCACCTCCCGCACGAGGGTCGTTCCTGCCAGGCAGTAGAAGACCAGCAGCGTCGATGCCGCCAGCCCGATCCACGCATCGAGCAGCCAGGCCGCCGCAACGACGGCACGCCCCGCGAGGTAGGTTCCGACCACCAGCCCGACGGCCAGCAGCCCTCCTTTCGCCATGCGGTGCGCCCCCCGGTTGAGCCGCCGCTCGCCCGAGGCGATCATCCGCCCGAAACCCACCACCGGATGCGGCAGCCACTCGGGATCGCCCGCCGCCTTGTCGAGCAGCCATCCCAGAACGAGCGGCAGGCAGCCGCCCGCGATCCATCCCGTCATCTCCATTGCCGCAACGCTTCGATCAACAATTCGTTCTGCTCGGGCGACTGCGCCGCAATGCGGAAATAGCGACCGTCCAGCCCCCGGAAATTGGAGGCATCGCGGATCAGGATCCCCCACCGGATGGCGAGCCACTCTTTCAGTTCCCCGACGCGGGCCTCGCGCATGCGCACCAGCATGAAATGGCAGTCGCTCGGCTCCGGCACGAAGCCGTCGATGGCGGCGATCGCCGCCGCCAGGCTCCGGCTCCCGGCCAGATAGTCGGCCACGCTCCGCCGCTCGGGCATCCCCTCGCGCAGCAGGTAGCAGCCCGCCTCGGCGGCCAGCGCATTCACGGACCAGGGCATCCGGCAGCCCCGGATCCGGTCGGTCAGCTCGCGGCAGGCCGTGAAGTAACCGAGGCGCAGTCCCGGCACCGAATAGCGTTTGGTCATCGAGTGCAGCACCACGGCATTGGGCAGCTGCGCCGCCTCGACAGCCGAGAGCAGCGGTTCGAGGGTAAAATATTCGTAGGACTGATCGACGACGAAGAGTACCCCGGGTCTGTCCGCGATCGCGCGCAGCAGGCGCTCCCGCTCCCACACGCGCCCCGTCGGGTTGTTCGGATTGCAGAGCCACACCGTCTGCGCGTCGGCGGGAATCTCTTCGAGCGAGCTGACGGAGACCACCCGGTGGCCGTGCAGCCGGCAGGCATCGCCGTACTCCGCGAAGGCGGGGTCGAGGATCGCCGTGCGGCTGCCGCGGAAACAGTGGGCCGTCAGGTAGATCGCCTCGGTCGCCCCGTTGGTCGCGCAGACCTCCCCGGGATCGAGTCCGTGGCGCTCGGCCAGCAGCCGTTCGAGGGCGTAGGGTTCCGGCTCGGGATAGCTCGCGATCGCCTCCATCCGCCCGCACAGATAACGCTTCAGCCCCTCCAGGTCCGCATCGTAGCAGACATTGGAACTGAAGTTGGCCCGGATCGGGCCGGCATATTTATAGGCATCGTCGCCGTGTCCTTCAATCATCGTCTCTCAATATTCGGTACAAACGTTCCACATCGACATGCCGCCGCACGTGCTCGGCCAGGCGGTCGTACTGCTCCTCCTTGAAGGCCGCGTAGTCGAAGGCCGCCCGGCGCTCGGTCCGGCCGGCCAGGGGTTCGAGCAGCCAATCGACGAAAGCAGCGTTGTCCAGAATGCCGTGCACGTAGGTGCCCATGCAGCGGCGGCTCTCCAGACACCCCTCCGCCGTGCCGTCCTCCAGCCGGTTGAGCGGCCGCACGCAAGCCCCCTCGGCCGCGACGGTGCGCCCCATGTGGATTTCGTAGCCCCGGCACTCCCGCCCGTCGTCCGCGAAGCGGAACGCCACCTGGCGAGTTACCTTCTCGCCGGTCATGCTCGTGCAGACAGGCAGCAGCCCCAGTCCCGGCAGCCGGGGAATATCCCCCTCGACTCCGTCGGGGTCGCACACCTCGACCCCCATCATCTGGTAGCCGCCGCAGATCCCCAGCACCGAAGCGCCCGCACGGCAGGCTTCGACGATGGCGCGGGCAGCCCCGTTGCGGCGCAGCTCGCAGAGATCGGCCAGGGTGCTCTTGCTCCCCGGCAGCACGATCAGATCGGCCCGGCGCAGCTCCTCGGGATTGTCGGTATAGTAGAGATGCACCCGGGGATCCTGCTCCAGCGCATCGAAATCGGTAAAATTCGAGAGGCGGTGCAGCAGCACCACCGCCACATTGATGCGCCCCGCCTCCGCCTGCCGCGACTTGGCGGTCAGCTGCACCGAATCCTCCTCCTCGATGCGGATGTCGCGGAAGTAGGGCACGACCCCCAGCACCGGCACGCCGCAGATCTCCTCGAGGATGCGGCGGCCCGAGTCGAAAAGGCGGAGATCGCCCCGGAACTTATTGACGATGATTCCCCTGATCCGCCGCCGGTCCTCCTCCGGCTGCAACATGACCGACCCATAGACACTGGCGAACACTCCGCCCCGGTCGATGTCGGCCACCAGGATTACCGACGCATCGGCATAGGCGGCCATCGGCATGTTTACCAGGTCGCTCTCCCGCAGGTTAAGCTCCGAGATGCTCCCCGCGCCCTCCAGGACGATCGGGTTGTAACGGGCCGCCAGCCGGTCGAAGGCGGCGTGCACCTCGCGGCGCAGTTCGTCGCGCCCCTCACGGCGGAAGTAGTCGTAGGCATCGCGGTTGCCGGCCGGCCGGCCGTTGAGCACCACCTGCGACGTGCGGTCGGAGTTGGGCTTGAGCAGCACGGGGTTCATGTCGGTATGGCACGGAATGCCCGCAGCCTCGGCCTGCACCGCCTGCGCCCGGCCGATCTCCAGCCCTTCGGGCGTGGCGTAGGAGTTGAGCGCCATGTTCTGCGCCTTGAACGGGGCCGGCGCATAGCCGTCCTGCCGGAAAATACGGCAGAAAGCCGCCGCGATGACGCTCTTGCCCACATCGCTGCCCGTCCCGGCGAACATCACCGGGCGAAGTCTCCGCTCTCTATTCATCGTCATTTCTTTTTTTGCGTTTGTATGAAAATTCGCGCCACCGCTCCTCGGGCCACCCCTGCCGCTGCAGTTCGACCCGCGCCATCACGAAGAGCAGGTCCGAGAGGCGGTTCACGAAGCGCAGGATGCACTCCGGCAGCGGATCGAGGCGGTGGAGCGTCCACAGCCGCCGCTCGGCACGCCGCGCGACGGCCCGCGCCAGCTGCAGCTGCGCCGCCAGCGGCGTGCCGCCCGGAAGGACGAACCAGCCGTTATCGACCGTCTCGGCCTGCAGTGCGTCGATCAGCTCCTCGCACCGGCGGTCCATCCCCTCGGGCAGCGGATTGGGGTTCCGCTCCCGCAGCGCCGAGGGGGTCGCCACATGGCTCATGACCTCCATCAGCACCCGTTGCAGCTCCGCGCACCACCCCTGCCACGCATCTTCGCGGGCGAGCAGCGTGCGCACCACCCCCAGCCGGCAGTTCAGTTCGTCCAGATCGCCATTGGCCTCGATGCGCGGATCGTCCTTGGCCACGCGCCCGCCGCCGTGCAGCCCCGTCATGCCGCGATCGCCGCTGCGGGTATAAACCTTGCCCATATATCTCGATTGTACTGTTTCAACGCCATATTCCGGCCGCTCCGGCCGCATATTCCGCTCCTTCCGCCGTCGCATCGAACAGCTCCAGAGGATCCGACTCGCCCCAGTAGAGGTGGGTGTAGCCCGCCACGACATTGCCCGCACGGTAGAGCGGCGTGGCCACCTCGCCGCCGCGCGCATCCCATTGCCGCGCCGCCGACGGAAGCTCCCCCTCGATGCGCGAGTAGTGGAACTCGTGGCCCCGGAACTCGCGTCCGCCGCACACCACCCGACGGTAGCCCAGCCGCAGGCGCATTCCCTCCATCGTGGCCCGCAGGTCGAGCACCCCGCACATGGGATACTCCCCGCCCTGCCCGCCGACGATCGAACGGCACAGATACATCATGCCGCCGCACTCGGCCAGCACACGCCCGCCCCCTAGGGCATACTCCCGCACGGCGCGGCGCATCGCCCCGTTGCCGGAGAGCCGCTCCAGAAAAAATTCGGGATAGCCGCCCGGCAGGTAGAGCAGGTCGCACCCCTCGGGCAGCGCCCCGTCGCGCAGGGGCGAGAAGAAGAGCACCTCGCCCAGCTCCCGCAGCCGGGCCACGTTCTCCCGGTAGATGAAGTTGAACGCCTCGTCGCGCGCGACGGCGATCCGCATCCCCCGCGGGGACAACGGCTCCGGAGCTGCCGCAGGCATCCCCCCGAACGGCACGGCGCACGCCTCCAGCAGCCGCTCCAGATCGACATGTTCGGCGACCAGGTCGGCAACGCGGTCGGAGAAGGCCTCGAAACGAAATCCCTCGTCGAGCGTCAGCCCCAGGTGGCGCGAGGGAATCTCGACCCCCGGCGTGCGGGCCACGTAACCGAAGCAGACGACACCCGCGTCGCGGGCCGCCCGCTCCAGGTGGCGGAAGTGGGACTCCGAACCCACGCGGTTGAAGATCACGCCCGCCAGCCGGATCTCCCGGCAGAAGTGCTTGTATCCGTAGAGCAGCGGAGCCACCGAGTAGGCCGCCGAACGGGCATCGACCACCAGCACCACCGGGATGCCCAGCAGCGCGGCCGTCGCGGCGCTGCTGCCCTGCGGACCGTCGTAACCGTCCAGCAGCCCCATGACCCCTTCGGTCACGCACACGTCGGCATCGGCTCCGTAGCCGGCGTAAAGCCGCCGCAGGTGGCCGGCCGAGGCCATGAACGGATCGAGATTGACCGACTCGCGGCCGGCGGCCAGGGTATGGTGGAGGGTGTCGATGTAGTCGGGACCGCACTTGAACGGCTGCACGGCCAGCCCCCGGCGGCGCAGGGCGCGCAGCAGTCCGAGGGTCACGGTGGTCTTGCCGCCGCCCGAGGAGGAGGCTCCGATCAGTATCTGGGGTTTGGCATTCATCGTTCGCGCGATAAGTCGGGACAAAGATACGAAAAGTCGTGTGCAGAACAAGCCGCAGACACGGTTATGCCGAGACCGGAGTACCCGAGGCGAAGCCAAAGTACGAATAAGCGAGCGCCAAGGCAAGCTCGCTCGAACTTTGCCGAGCGGGAGATCTGAGGCGAGGTCGAAGATACATACGAAAACGGAAGACAGAACGGATTTTCCGGCAATGGCGAGCGGCTGTAGTCGGAAAAGACGATTATTCCGACGAAAAACAACATTTAATTTGGAAATGTCGCCACCGAATCCTATCTTTACGAAAACCCTGAATCTATTCGATTATGAGAAAGCACCTGACCCTTCTGTTCGCAGCGGCGACGCTTCTGACCGCATGCGATAAAAACGACGCTCCGACACCTGCCGACAACGGCAACTTCTTCACGAGCTACCTCGACATCGAGTCCATGTCGCTGCGCGACGACGAATCGCTGCAGGGCTTCGTACTGGAGTTCTCCGGCAAGGAGATCAATGCCCGAAACGAGCCGGAGCGGTTCCGCGAACTGGCCGAGAAGAACCGCGACACCGAATTCTCCGGCGCGGCGCGCCCGATGCAGACATTCGCCCAGCGCATCGCCTTCATCGAGATCACGGCCAACCGCGAATACGACTCCGCCCATCCCGCCGGCAGCTCCCTGCGCGACGTGTTCGGCATCTGCGCCGACTCCTACCGCACATTCATCGAATCGGGCTATCGGACGAGCGAGTCGGACGGCGAACTCCTCGTGCTCCGGAAGCTGGTTTCCGACACGGAGGATACCGACTACCGCTGCTGGAGCACCGCTCCGCTCGCGCCCTACCTCTACATGGCGAAGCCCTTCACGCAGCTGGGTACAACCTATCAGTTCA
>JAIEHQ010000126.1 GCA_029065825.1 Alistipes sp. | reverse complement strand
CCGCAAGACCAATCAGGTGCTGCACGAGATCAAGGCGCTGTAAATCTGCCGCACGAACGGAAAAAGGGATCCGAACAGTTTCGGATCCCTTTTCGTTTTGCAGGCGCACCGGCTCCCGAACAAGGCTGCGGAGCTTGAAACCCGCGCCCGCCCGCCGAAGAATGCCCGCCGGACGAGGGCACCGACGCACCGAACACGGCAGACCCGCCACGCCTCCGCGGGATCCCGTCCGCCCGAAGCGGAACCGCCGCAAAGGAGGCTTACCGCCTCCGGAAGTTGCGGGCGATCGAAAAGAGGGTTTCCGAAACGGGAATCTCGCCCCGCTGCTTCATCTGCCACAGCACGCGCAGCAGATAGCGCTCGATATCGCGGTGGAGCCGCTTGAAGAGCGGACAATCCTGATAGTTCTCGTTGTCGAGCAGCACGTCGCGGATCGACCGCTGGGTGTTGGTGTAGTTGCTCATCTCGTTCTTGAGCGCCACCCCCTGCTTGTTCGACGAGGCGATCTTGGCCACCGACATCTGCCGGAGCTTCTCGCAGACGGTCTCCAGCACGACCATCACCACGTTGTCCAGCAGCGTGTGGCCGTGCATGTAGAGATAGGTGGTCTCGGGCGTGACTCCCATATGCCCCAGCCGGCGGCCGAAAGCGTCCAGCTCCCCGGCCAGACGGGGATGCTTCTCCGCCAGGGTATGCTCCCTGCGGTGGACGTTGCGGGCGAGCCAGGCGATGGTGTTGGCACCGTTCTGCTCCAGGTCGAGGTAGTTGATCCGCACCGACGACTTGAAGTCGGCCAGCGTGAAGACATGTTCGTCGGACTGCTTGGCCGAATAGACATACCAGAGGAAGAGCCGGTAGATCGTCCGCGAATAGTCGGCCATGAACCGCTCGAAGTCGAAGATCCGGGTATCGTTCTTGGTGGCCTTGACGCAGACATTGTGCAGCGACGGCGCGTAGCAGAGGTAGTTCTCGGTGGCGTAGGTGTAGGTATGGAACATGTAGCGCGATTCGCGGATCAGCCGCGACTGGTCGGTGCGGCCGGCGAAGAGAAAGTCGAAGTCCGAATCGACGCACAGCAGCAGCTCCTCCGACGACTGGGGGATCATCGAGAGCAGCACTTTCTTGCCCTTGGGCAGGTCCTTGCGCGTGGGAACCGATATTTCGAAGCAGACATAGGGGTTCGGAAAGCAGTCGAACACCCCGCGCCAGAAAGCCACGTCCTCGTACCCTTCGACGAAGACCCGCACCACGCGCAGCGACGGATCGCCCGGCAGCGGCAACGGCAGCGGTGCCTCGCGCCAGGGAAAGAGGTTTATCGACCGCAGTTTCTCGGCAAATCGCTTCATGTCTTTTTCACGTCTTTTCACAAAGATAAGAATTTTATTACTTTTGCACAAACGTATCTCCGGTCCCGGACCGGATTTCCGACAAAACGAACAACACCCCCGCACTCCGACATGTCAAACGACTGGAAATCAAGATTAGGCATGGTCTATTCGACCAATCCCGACTTCAAATTCGAGACCGACACCCCGAACGTCGCCGAAACGCTGCCGCCCGAGCGGCAGGAGCTGCGCGTCTGGCTCGACCGCAAGCACCGGGGCGGCAAGACCGCGACGCTCGTGCGCGGATTCGTCGGCAGCGACGACGACCTGAACGAGCTGGCCCGTCTGCTCAAGACCCGCTGCGGCGTGGGCGGCTCGGCCAAAGAGGGAGAGATCATCATTCAGGGCGACCACCGCGACCGCATCGTAGAGATTCTCGCGAAGAGCGGCTACAAGTGCAAAAAGGCCGGCGGATGACCTCTCTGCGACGTATCATCGCAATTATCCTGCCGCTGTGCCTCCTGCTCGGGATGCAGTCCGCCCGCGCCCAATACTACTCCTGGGGTGCGGATGCCCCGTCGCTGCGCTGGCAGCGCATCTCCGCCGAACGGGTGCAGATCCTCTACCCCGACACGGCCGCCGCACCGGCCCGCCGCACGCTCCGCTACGTCGAGGCGGTCGGCCCGTCGATCGGACACGGCTTCAGCCACCCGCCGCTGCGCATCCCCTTCGTGCTCCGCACCGAGAACTTCCGCTCGAACGGGCTGGTCATGTGGATGCCCAAACGGATCGAATTCCTGACCACGCCCGACGCGTCCGGCTATTCGATGCCCTGGCTCAAGCAGCTCGTCGCCCACGAATACCGCCATGCGGTCCAGTACAACAACCTCAACCGGGGGCTGATCCGCATCCTCGGCGGCCTGCTCGGCCAACAGGGCGCGACGGTCGGACTGCTCTTCATGCCGCTCTGGGCGCTCGAAGGCGATGCGGTCATGTTCGAGACCGAGGCATCGTCCTACGGGCGGGGGCTCCAGCCGCGCTTCACGCTCGAATACCGCGCCCTGGGCGACGAGGTGCTGCGCCGCCGCAACTGCGACAAATGGTTCTGCGGCTCCTACCGCGAATACGTGCCCGACCACTACCAGATGGGCTACCAGATGGTCCGCTACGCCTACTCGCGCTACGGCGACGGCTTCTGGGACCGCACCGTGCGCTACGGCGTGCGCAACGCCTACCTGCTGACCTTCAGCACGAGCATCGCCATGCGCAAGTTCTACGGCACGGGCGAAGGGCGGCTCTTCCGCGAGGCATTCGCCGCCCTGAACGACTACTGGAAGGCGCACCCCGCCCCCGAGGACTCGGGCATCACGCTCACGCCCCTGGCTCGTATACACATCTGACGCGGCCGACGATATG
>JAIEHQ010000125.1 GCA_029065825.1 Alistipes sp. | reverse complement strand
GCGCTGCATCAGCCGCACGGCCTTCATGCAGAGGTTCTCCTCCGGAGAGCAATCGACCGCAAGCCCTTCGGCCCGGAACGAACTCTCCGCTGCCGGCACGACCTCCACCCGGTCGTACAGTCCCACGACCGGATACATGACGGTCGCCAACTCGTGATAGCCGTCCTCGCGACGGCGCAGCACGTCCAGTCCGAGGTTGATTTTACAGTTCGCATGACGGATCATAAGGCAAAGATAGCGCATTTTTCCCGCATTTCGTCCTATCTTTACGGCATGAAATTCCGCACCGAGATACGAATCGCCCCCTCCGAGGTGCGCATCGGCTACGAAAACCGGATGCTGGCCCTCGGCTCCTGCTTCGCCGAGCACCTCTCGGCACGACTCGCCGAAGCCAAGTTCCGCATCGCGAGCAACCCGACGGGCGTGCTCTTCAATCCGCTTTCGATCGCCGCCGCGCTCGAAACCTTCCTCGCCCCCCGCCCCGTCGCCGAAGAGGAGCTGCACACGCACCGCGGACTTCACTTCCACTACGACTTCCACGGCTCCTTCTCGGACGACGACCCGCACCGGGCGCTCGCACGGATGAACGCCGCCCGGGCGGCTGGCGCCGAAGCCCTGAGGCAGGCCGACCGGCTGATCCTGACCTTCGGCACCGCCTGGGTATATGAGCTGCGCGAGACGGGCGAGGCGGTGGCCAACTGCCACAAGCAGCCCACCACCCTGTTCCGCCGCCGGAGGCTCTCCACGGAAGAGATCGTCGCCCGCTTCGGGAAGCTCCTGTCGGGAGCGCTGGCCGACCGCCAGGTAATTCTGAGCGTCAGTCCCGTCCGGCACCTGGGCGAAGGGCTTGCGGACAACTTCGCGAGCAAGGCGACCCTGCGGCTGGCCGTCGAGGAGCTGCAGCGCCGCCACGCCAACGCGGTCTATTTCCCCGCCTACGAGATCCTCATGGACGACCTGCGCGACTACCGCTTCTATGCCGACGACCTGGTCCACCCCTCCGCCCCGGCGATCGAGTACATCTGGGAACTTTTCACGCAGAGCTGCCTCACGGAGCGGGCGCGCGCCCTGCAGCCGCAGATCCGCGCCGTCGCAACGGCAGCCCGCCACCGGCCGCTCCACCCCGGAAGCGAAGCCCACCGCGACTTCTGCCGCAGGCAGCTGGAGGCGATCGCCGCGCTCCCCGAAGCGGACCTCTCGGCAGAGCGGGAGTTCTTCGAACGGCAGATGCGGCACACGCCCTGCCCCCCGCAAAGGCGCTGAAAATCGGCACACAGCCCCGAGCCGGCAGAGGGGAACGGCCACCGGCGGAAAAATAAGCACGGGTTTCCGAAATTAATTTATAAATTTGCGGTTCGGTATTTACCTACCGCACACGAACCGATGAAAAAACTCGCACTCATCCTGCTGGCCCTGACCGGCACGCCCTCCGCAGCACGGAGCGCCGCGCCGCCGCGCCTGATCGTCAATATCGTGGTCGGCTCCCTGCGCGCCGACGACATCGACCGCTACCGGGAGCAGTTCGGCACGGGCGGATTCCTGCGGCTCGAAAGGGAGGGGCTGCAATTCACGGAGTGCGCCTACGACTTCCAGCAGACCGCGACCCCCGTCACGCTGAGTACTTTCGCGACGGGGGCACAGCCCGCGACGCACGGCGTGATCGGGCTCCGCTGGCGGGATTACGTGCAGAACCGGGTGGTCGGACTGACCGACGACCCCAGGGCGCACGACCCCGAATACCACAACGGCCGCAGCGCCTACTCGGCCCGCAACCTGATCGCCCCGACCCTCGGCGAAACTCTCGTCGCGCAGCGCCCCGGCAGCCGTGCGGTCAGCATCGCCCTGCGGCCCGAGGCCGCGATCGTACTGGGAGGCCGCGAGGGATGGGTATTCTGGATGGACGACAACTCCTGCAACTGGACCACTTCGACCTACTACCTCCGGAGCCTGCCCGCCTGGGTAAAAGAGTACAACCGCGAGCGTCTCCACCTGGCATACGCCGCCGACCCCTGGCGCTCGCTGCTTACCGAAGAGCGCTACCGCAACCGCCGCCGCTCGGACATCATACTGAGCACAGCGACCGGGAAGCGGCGCACCCCGCTGCGGCAGGAGGAGTATGTGCGCCGGATCTCCTCAATCGCCCCCTGCCGAAACTGCTACGACAACCTGCTCTACACGCCGGCCGGCAACAGCCTGGTGTTCCAGTTCGCCCGCACGGCCGTCACGCAGCTCGAACTGGGCAGGCGGGAGACTCCCGATCTGCTGAACATCTACCTCGACGCATCGCGCGCGATCAACGAGGCATACGGTCCCGAATCGATCGAGACGGAAGACATGCTCTACCGTCTGGACCGCGACCTGGCCGAGTTCATCGACTTTCTCCAGGCGCAGACGGCTCCCGAACAGCTGCTGGTGCTGCTCACGGCCGACCACGGCACCAGCCCCTCCTACGACCTGCGCGACGAAGAGGCCGAGCGGTTCAACGCACGGCAGTTCGAGGTAATCGTGAACGGCTTCCTCAACGCCCGCTACGGGGCCGGACAATGGGTGCTGGAGTACGAGGAGAGAAACCTGTACCTGAACCACAACCTCATCTACGAGAAGAAGCTCGACCTGGCCGACGTGCAGAACGAGACGGCGGCGTTCGCCCTGCAGTTCCGGGGGATCTCGCACGCCCTCTCGGCTACCGCCCTGCGATCGGCCGGCTTCGGCAGCGGATACGCCCGCAAGATGCAGAACGGCTTCTATCCCCGCCGCTCGGGCGATGTGGTCATCAACCTGATGCCCGGCTGGATCGAGGAGCACGACGCACGGCGCTCCGCCTCGGGGTCGATGTACCGCTACGACACCCACGTGCCGCTGCTGCTCTACGGAGGCTCGCTCCTCCCCCGGCGCGTCGCCCGGCCGACCGACATGACCAGCGTCGCTCCGACTCTGGCACGCATCCTGCGGATCGAAGCCCCGGCCGCCTCGGAGGGCGCGGTACTCGACGAGGCCCTTGCCGACCAATAGACACCAATCAAAAAAACAGATAGGAAAATGGACAAAATACAAGACGAAATCATCGAAGAGTTCTCGGTCTTCGACGAATGGCTCGACAAGTACGAGTACCTGATCGGGCTGAGCGAGACCCTGCCCGAAATCGCGCCGGAGCACCGGACCGAACAGTACCTGATCCAGGGCTGCCAGTCGCGCGTGTGGATCGATGCCCGCTTCGAGCAGGGCAAGGTGTGGTTCACGGCCGACAGCGACGCGATCATCACCAAGGGGATCATCGCCCTGCTGATCCGGGTGCTCAGCGGCCGCACGCCGCAGGATATCCTCTCGACCGACCTCTACTTCATCGACGCGATCGGCCTGAGCGCCAACCTCTCGCCCACGCGCAGCAACGGCCTGCTGGCGATGGTCAAGCAGATGAAGCTCTACGCACTGGCTTTCGCCTCGAAATAATCCGCAACAAACAGAATAGAACGATGACACCGGAAGAGATCATTCAGGTAGAACAGGACATAGTCGCCACGCTCAAGAACATTTACGACCCGGAAATCCCGGTCAATATCTACGATCTGGGCCTCATCTACGAGATCGACTACGAGCCGACCGGCACGGCCAACATACGCATGACGCTCACAGCCCCCAACTGCCCGATGGCCGACATGCTGGTCGAGGACGTGAACATGCAGGTGGCCAAAGTCAAGGGAGTCGAGCAGGTCAATGTGATCCTCACGTTCGACCCCGTATGGGACAAAAGCATGATGTCCGAGGAGGCGCTGCTGGAACTCAACATGCTCTGACGGCGATGGAGAACCGTGCGGACCGGATCGCCGACCTGCTCGACGCGCTTCGGGCGGAAGCCGGGGCGCTGGGCTGCGGCGGCTTCATCGCCTCGCTCGACGCACTCCGCCGGACCGACCTGCTGACCCGGCTGGTGTACGACCGCCTGCAGCGCAAGTACGAAACGGCCGAGGAGATCTACCGGCGCTCGGGCCAGAACTGGAACCAGACCTTCTACACGCTGCTGTTCCGCTACATGGGCGACCCCTCGAACCGGGAGACCTACATGGAGCTGGCGCGGCGGGCCTCCTACGGGATCGTGCTGCGCGAGCAGCGTTCGCTGGCCCGCATCGAGGCGCTCCTCTTCGGCACGGCGGGGCTGCTCGACGCGCTCCGGCCCGACGACTATGTCCGGCAGCTGCGTGCCGAGTTCGACTACCTCCGCAGCAAATACG
>JAIEHQ010000124.1 GCA_029065825.1 Alistipes sp. | reverse complement strand
CTCCCTGCATGCGGCGCGGGCGGCCTCTTCGTAGCTTATCGTATGACCGCCCTTGACGGACAGCCCCTCCTCGCAGATCCGCTGCGAGGCAACAGCCTTGTCGATCGACACCGACGCATCGACATAGGAGAAATAGAGCGTACGGGCCTCCATCGCCAGCCGGTTGTACTCCCGGGCGGAGACCCCCACCCGCACCACCCAGTCGGCCCGGGCGGGATCATCCGTAAAGCTGCACCCTTCGGCGGAAAGCCTCCCTTTCAGCTCCTGCGACAGAGCCGCATGAGGAGTGCCGAAAAGTTCTGCCGAGCAGATCAGGCAGATCGTCGTCGCATGCTGCAAATCCGCCAGCATCCGCTTCACGGAGTGTTCCCGCTCGTTGCGGCTGCTCGAAAGAGCTGCATATTCGTCGGACGGGAAGCCGAAGATCCTTAACCAGAGGAACGCCTCGTCCTGCATCCCAAACCGGGGCAGCAGAGCCTCCAGTTCGCTCTTCGCCCGCCCTTTGAACCCCGCACCGACGTAGTCGCGCACAAGGGCCAGCGTATGATCGACCCGCTCCAGAAAGGCATCTATCTCGTTGCGGTAGTACCGGCGCGCCTCCTCCTTGCCGATGCAGGCGAGGGCGCACCCCTCCCCCGTCTCGGGATCGTAGTACGTCCTGGTCACGACGAGCCGCAGATCGACATCGGTCGAGAACTGCGTCCGCGAAGAGTAAACGACCGTCGCAGCGCCGTCCCTCGCCCGCTTCTCCAGTTCGGCGAAGTCCGACACCCTTACCTGCACCTGCCGGGCGAGGTTCGTCCGGCAGCCATTCAGCAGCTCATCCAGAAACTCCCGCTCCGGAAGATTGCGTTCGTTGCGCCCGGTCTGCACTTCGGCGAGATACTCCTCGGTAAGGTATCGCGCCCATTCGGGCGGAAAGGAGCGGGCGGCGCTGCCGAAAGACATACCGGCCGACAACAGAAGCAACAGCAACCACTTTTTCATCGCAAGGATCGGATCAGTTGCCTTTGGCCGCCTCCATGATGGCCCTATTGACCTCGATGAACTGATCGAGCTCCCGGTCGCTCAGCCCTTCGGGTCTGTAACTGCCTGCCGAATCGAGCAGCCGGTTGAAGCGATCGCCCCGAATGGCGACTTTCGCCGTAACCTGATACATGCGAGTGGCCTGATTGTATTCGACCGTTACCTCCCCGAACGGCTCGCAACCTCTCAGCAAACTGCTGCTGACCTGTTTCCAGTGCGAAGTCAATGCCTGCCGCACACTCCCGTTGTTGGCTAAGTTGCCCCGCTCCGCCTGATCCAGAACGGCGTTGTTCATTACCCGGGAGATCGTGGCGTAGGCCTCGCGCTGCGCCAGCTCGATGGCCACCTGCTTGTTGTCGGCTCTCCCCACTCCGGCATACCACTTGAACGGGCGGAGGATCAGCTCGGTGCCCTCATCGTTCAGACTTTCGGACATGGCGACGCCCTGCACCTTGACGGTTTCGACGTTTACCTTCTCGCCTTCGAGGCTGACCGCCGACGTGCGGGCGGCATCGCCTACGGACTTCATGCCGCCGCAGGAGGTCATCAACACGGCGCAAAACGCCCAACAAAAAAGATTTTTCATGATTAAATCGATACTCCGCCGCCCGACTCCCACACGGCAGTTCGCAAAAGAAAGTGTGGAGCCGCTTTCGTTTATCCGTCAGATGGTTGTGGAAAGACCAATAACAACAACAAACGATACGATACCCCACACCTGAATAGATACGGGGCCGGGTAGGAAACCCGTCCGCATATACCTAAACAAGAAATGAGTGCTGTTCGTCGTCCCGTTGTTTTTGAAAACTTCCACATTTTCTGACGAGGACAGTGCGAAAACACTTTCTAAAATATGTCCGTCGATCACTCGACCAGACAAAAGTAGAAAACAATTCGCACTCGAACAACACTCATGCACGATTCGAGCGCAAATTTCCGCAAAACAAACCTTTTCTACAAGCGAGGCATGCCTTGCGATACAATTTTGTTCTTTTCAAATTCGGGGGGATCGAGGCCCGACGGGAATCGGCCGCAGACCGCAACCGCAACCGCAACCGGAACGGCAGAGCGACGCATCGCGCCGTCGCGAAGCAGCGGCCTGCGGCCGGGAGGTGCAACAAAAAAGTCTCCCGAAGGAGACTGGGGAAGTGCGGATAAAGGGACTCGAACCCCCACGCCCGGAGGCATCAGATCCTAAGTCTGACGTGGCTACCAATTACACCATATCCGCCCGTCGGCGGCAAAGATAGGCAAAAAATACGGATCGCCGCCGGCCTGCGGGTATTTTCTGCTTTTTTGGTTACTTTTGCAGCCGTAAATTCAACACCGCGAGACCATGCCCCACAAACTTACCCTTACCCTTTCGCCCAAAGAGGCCGCCGACGCGAAATACTACACCGCGCAGGCCGCCCGACGCATCGGAATCGAAGAGACGGACGTGGCGCTGGTACGCGTGGTCGGACGGTCGATCGACGCCCGGCAGCGGCTGCCCAAGGTAAACCTCACGCTCGATATCTATGCCGATCGCGAACCGATGCCGGCCCCCGTCCGCTTCGACTATCCCTCGGTCGCCTCGCGCACGGAGGTCGTCATCGTCGGCTCGGGTCCCGCAGGACTCTTCGCGGCCCTGCGGCTGATCGAACTGGGTTACCGGCCGATCATCCTGGAACGCGGACGCGAGGTCTCGCCCCGCAAGCGGGACATCGCCCGCATCAACCGGGGGCAGGAGATCGACCCCGACTCGAACTACGCCTTCGGCGAGGGCGGAGCGGGCACCTTCTCGGACGGCAAGCTGTTTACCCGCAGCAAGAAGCGGGGCGACTACCGCAAGGCGCTCGAAACGCTCGTCTTCCACGGAGCCACCCCCGAGATCCTCTACGAAGCCCATCCCCATATCGGCACCGACAAACTCCCCCGCGTGATCGCGAACATCCGGCGCACGATCCTCTCCGCCGGAGGCGACATCCGCTTCGAGACGCGCGCCACCGGACTCAGGATGCGAGGCGGCCGCCTGACGGGAGTGTGGGCGGGCGACACCCTCTACGAAGGTGCCGCCGTCGTGCTGGCCACGGGCCACTCCGCCCGCGACATCTACGAGATGCTCCACCGCGAGGGGGTGCGTCTCGAAGCCAAGCCGTTCGCGATGGGCGTGCGCATCGAGCATCCCCAGGCCCTCATCGACTCGATCCAGTACCACAGCCCCGCCCGCGGCGAGTACCTCCCGGCAGCCGCCTACTCGCTCGTCAGCCAGGAGCGCGGCCGGGGCGTCTATTCGTTCTGCATGTGCCCCGGAGGCTTCATCGTCCCGGCCATGACCGATGCCGCGCAGTCGGTGGTGAACGGCATGTCGCCCAGCGGCCGGAACTCCGTATTCGCCAACTCGGGACTCGTTACCGAGGTCCAGCTCTCCGACTTCGAACACCTGCGCGCCGCCTGGGGCGAGCTGGCGGGACTGCGGTTCCAGCAGGAGTTCGAGACGACGGCCCGCCGTCACGGAGCCGACGGACAGGTCGCCCCCGCACAACGCGTCGCCGACTTCGTCGCAGGACGCGCGAGCGCCGATCTGCCCCGCACCTCCTACATCCCGGGAATCATCCCCTCGCGTCTGGACCGCTGGATGCCCCCCTTCATCGCCGAGGCGCTCCGCGCCGGCATCGCCACCTTCGGGCGCAAGATGCGGGGGTTCCTGACCAACGAAGCCATCGTCGCGGGAGTCGAATCGCGCACCTCCACCCCCGTCCGAATCCCCCGCTCGGGCGAGACGCTCATGCACCCCGAAGTCGAAGGACTCTTCCCCGCAGGCGAGGGGGCGGGTTACGCCGGGGGCATCATTTCGGCGGCACTCGACGGCGAACGGATCGCCGAAGCCGTAGTCCGTTATCTGAAGCGATAAGAGCTGCTGCCGAGCGGAAGTGGCGGCCATTGCCGGAAGCGCAGAGACAATCGGCTGGAAACGAATATCTTAGATATAAAAAGACGCAATCCGCCCGCACCATTTTCTTTCGAAAGGGAATAAAAAACCGTTATTTTTTGAATTTTTCCCTCGAAAAAATTTGCATTTTTAAAAAATTAATCCGACCTTAGTGCTGAAGTTTTAAGGTTTATAGGTTAGTAGTTTTAGGTTGATGGAGAATGCGGGAAGGGAGCAATCCTCTTCTCGGATTCTCTTTTTATATAACCAACGACACACCACCCTATTAT
>JAIEHQ010000123.1 GCA_029065825.1 Alistipes sp. | reverse complement strand
ATGTGGCTGCGCATGGGAGCCATGCCCGCACCGCCGCCGATGAAGATCAGCTCCTGGTTCGCAGGCAGGTTATCCGGCAGGAAGAACTCGCCGTAGGGACCCGAGATCGTTACCTTGTCGCCCGGCTTGCGGGAGAAGATATACGACGAGCAGATACCCGGATTGACCTTCATGAAGCTGCCCGTAGCCCGATCGAACGGAGGGGTCGCGATACGGATGTTGAGCATGATGATGTTGCCTTCGGCCGGGTGGTTGGCCATCGAGTAGGCACGGAACGTGGGTTCGGGGTTTTTCGTAACCAGATCCCACATTTTCATCTTGTCCCAGTCTTCGCGGAAACGCTCGTCGATGTCCATGTCCGAGAACTTGATCTGATCGTATTTCGGAATGTCGATCTGGATGTAGCCGCCGCTGCGGAACTTGAGGTTCTCGCCCTCGGGCAGCTTCACGACGAACTCCTTGAGGAAGGTCGAGATGTTGCGGTTCGAAACCACCTCGCACTCCCACTTCTTCACGCCGAGCACCGACTCCGGAACCCGGATCTTCAGGTTCTCCTTGACTTTGACCTGACAGCCCAGACGCCAGTGCTCCTTGGCCATCTTGCGGTTGATGAAGCCCGTCTCGGTCGGCAGAATGTCGCCGCCGCCCTCGAGCACCTGGCATTTGCACATGCCGCACGAGCCGCCGCCGCCGCAGGCGGAAGGCAGGAAGACGTCGTTGTTGGCCAGCGTCGAGAGCAGCGTGCCGCCGCTTTCGGCCGTGATTACCTTCTCGCCCCCGTTGATGTCGATCGTCACGTCGCCCGACGAGGTGAGTTTCGCCTTTGCAAAGAGAAGCAACCCTACGAGAGCCAGGGTTATTACCAGAAAGGCAACAATTGCAACAATAATAGTTATCGTCATCTTTTTTATCTCTTATTAAAGGTTACAACTGAATACCGGAGAAAATCAGGAACGCAATGCCCATCAGGCCGGTAATGATGAATGCGATGCCGGGACCTTTCAATGCTGCGGGAATGTGCGAATAGGTGGTCTTCTCGCGAATGGCCGCCATCATGACGATCGCCAGCCACCAGCCCAGACCCGAACCCAGGCCATAGACGATCGACTGCCACAGGGAGGTGATCTCCTGGGCATCGACCTTCTGCTGCATGAAGAGCGAGCCGCCCATGATGGCGCAGTTCACCGCGATCAGCGGCAGGAAAATACCCAGCTGGCTGTAGAGCGTCGGGGAGAACTTCTCGACGGCCATCTCGACCAGCTGCACGAAGGCGGCGATGGTGGCGATGAAGACGATGAAGGTCAGGAAGCTCAGATCGACACCTTCGACCAGTGCGTTGGCCTTAAGCACATACTCGTAAAGCAGGTAGTTCAGGGGCACGGTCATGACCATCACGAACGTAACGGCGAGACCGAGACCGAGGGCCGTCTTGACGCTCTTCGACACGGCGATGTAGGAGCACATGCCGAAGAAGAAGGCGAAAACCATGTTGTCGATGAAGATCGACCGGATAAAAATGTTTAATGATTCCATATGTTACCCTCCTATTTTTCCTGTAAATCCTTATTGCGAGAACGGTGCACCCAGATGATGCAGCCCACGATGATCAGCGCCATCGGCGGGAAGAGCATCAGACCGCAGTTGGAGTAGAAGCCGCCGTTGGCCGCATACCAGCTCTGAGGCACGACCTGCATGCCGAACAGCGTGCCCGACCCCAGCAGTTCGCGGAAGAAAGCGATGATGACCAGGATCAGACCGTAGCCCAGACCGTTGCCGATACCGTCGAGGAATGCGGGCCAGGGCTTGTTGCCCAGGGCGAACGCCTCGATGCGGCCCATGACGATACAGTTGGTGATGATCAGGCCGACATAGACCGACAGCTGCTTCGACACCTCATAGACGTAGGCTTTCAGCACCTGATCGACGAGGATTACCAGCGCAGCGATCACGACGAGCTGGACGATGATACGGATGCGCGACGGCACACCCTTGCGCAGCAGTGACATTACCAGGCTCGCGAATCCGGTCACGACAGCCACCGAAAGCGCCATCACGATCGCCGGTTTCAGCTGCACGGTAACGGCCAAAGCGGAACAGATTCCCAGAATCTGTACGATGACGGGATTGTTCGCAGAGAACGGGCCCGTCAGGTATTTCAAATTTTTAGCCGAAAAGATCGACTCCTTTTCGTTACTCATGGTTCTCATTTACGTTTTGCAGATTAGACACTTCATTCTGCGCAGCCTCCTCGCCGAACGCCTCGGGAAGCGCCGCAGGCTGTACGGCGGCACCCGACTGTGCCCGGAAGAAAGGCAGGTAGGCCTTCAGACAATCCCGCAGCATGGCCGTTACGCCGTCGGAAGTTTTCGTACCTCCGGTAATGGCATCGACCTCGTGTTCGGGTTCTTTCGCCCCGCCCTTGCGGAGTGCGATCGAGACGAACTCGCCGTCGCGGAACAGTTTCTTGCCGACGAAACGCTGCTGGAAGCCGGGCGTGGCGATCTCGGCTCCCAGACCGGGAGTCTCGCCCTTGTGGGCCATCACGATACCCGACACCGTGTCGAAGTCGTTCGCCAGAGCGACGTATCCCCAGATGTCGCCCCAGAGACCCATGCCGACCAGCGGAAGCCCGACCCGTCCGTCGGCAGCCTGGAAGAGCACCAGACGGCCCGCATCGTAGTTGTCGCGCATATCCTTGTTGGTGGCGATCATCGAGAAGGCTTCGGAGGCGCTTACCTCGCTCCCGGCACCCTCGGAATCGATCACGTAGGATTTCATCTGCGTGTCGAAGCCGTTCAGTGCGGCTTCGAATTCGGTGCCGCCCGTTGCGGGGTCGTAGCCGAGCGACTGAAGGATGTTGCTTTTCTTCTCGCGCAGCTCGTTCTCTGCCTGACGCTTCTGCAGCGAGAGCGAAGCGACGGCGAGCACCGTCGCGACGATGACCACCATGACGACGGAATAGATAATAATATAGGTATTGCTGTTCGTATTGTGCATCCAGCCCTGTTTGCCGGCAGCCTTCTGCTCTGCAAATTCGGCGCGGGGAGCTTTACATACGGGGCATACCTCCGGTGCGGCTGCGCCCTCATGGACGTGACCGCAGGCTTTGCATACAAATTTCTTCGTTGCCATATCTCCCCTATTTTACAGATTTAACACGTTTCTTACGACGCGAGATGCTGGATTCTACCACGCAGTAATCCACCAGCGGAGCCAGCGCATTCATGAAGAGAATGGCGAGCATCATGCCTTCGGGATAAGCCGGATTGACTATGCGGATCAGCACGGCGAGCGCACCGATGAGCAGACCGACGATGTACTGTCCCTTGGCGGTCTGAGCCGAAGTGACGGGATCGGTGGCCATGAACACGGCACCGAACGCGAAGCCGCCCACGATCAGGTGGTACCACGCCGGATAGGTCGTAACGCCCGTAGCCTGGAACAGATAACCCATCGCCAGACCGCCGATGAAGACCGAGACCATCGTCCGCCACGAGGCGATGCCCGTGAAGAGCAGGATCGCGCCGCCGATCAGGATCGCCAGCGTCGAGGTCTCGCCGAATGAGCCGGGGATGAATCCCAGGAAAGCGTCGAGCGCCGAATAGTTCATGCCTCCGGTGGTCGCCAGCTGCTCGAGTGCCGTCGCACCCGTCACGCCATCGACCTGAGCGCCCATCATCGTCCAGTCGGAATACCAGACCGTCTCGCCCGACATGGAGGGCGTGTAGGCGAAGAAGGCGAAGGCACGGGCCACCAGCGCGGGGTTGAAGACGTTCATGCCGGTGCCGCCGAAGACCTCCTTGCCGAAGACGACGGCGAAAGCGGTAGCCAGGCCGACCATCCACAGAGGAATGCTTACCGGCATGATCATCGGAATGAGCAGACCCGTCACGAGGAAGCCCTCATTGACCTCGTGGCCGCGCGCCTGGGCGAAGCCGAATTCGATGGCCAGACCGACGATGTAGGAGACGCAGACCATCGGCAGGATCCGCACCAGACCGTACCAGAAGGCCGTGAATCCCTCCAGTCCGACCTCGCGGCCGATGTTGAAGCAACCGAACAGGAATGCCGGCATCAGGGCCAGAACCACGACGATCATCGTGCGCTTCATATCGTTGCAGTCGCGGATATGCGCGCCTTTCGAGGTGGTGGTGTTCGGAACGAAAAGGAAGGTCTCGAACGCATCGAAGGTCGATGCGAGGAACGAGAGTTTGCCACCTTCCGAGAAGGTGGGCTTGAGTTTATCGACAATGTTTCTTAATCCGCTCATCGCTATGCCTCCTTGATCATTAAGTTAATACCGTCGCGAATGATCTGCTGCATCTCGATTTTCGAAGGATCGACGAACTCGCAGAGGGCGAAATCCTCCTCGACCACCTCGTAGATGCCGAGATTCTCCATCTTGTCGATGTCGCCGGCGAGGATCGCCTTGAGCAGATACATCGGGTAAATATCCATCGGCAGATACTTGTCGTACAGGCCGGTAACGACGAACGGACGCTCGCCGCCGTTGAGATTCGTATCCAGATCGTAGGCCTTGCGCGGCTGGAGCCACGAGAAATAGGCGCGCGATACCGAGAACTTGTTCAGACGGGGCATCGCCCAGCCGAGCAGCTCGTAGTGATTGCCCTCGGGGATGACCGTCAGCATGTTGGCATAGAACGAGACGAATCCGTCGGCGCAGCTCTTCTTGCCGGTCAGCACGTTGCCCGAGATGATGCGCACCTGGCCGTCGTTCTTGAGGTTGTCCTTCAGAATGGATGCCACGGGAGCGCCCGAGACGATCCGGCAGTAGCAGGGCGATTTTACCTCCGAACCGGCGACGGCGATGATCTTCGACATATCGACGCGGCCCTCGTTGAACAGACGGCCGATGATCGCCAGGTCCTGAATATTGACCGTCCACACGCGCTCGTCCTTGTTTATGGGGTTCACGTGGTGGATCTGCACACCTACGTTACCTACGGGGTGCTTGCCCGCGAAGGCGTGGATCTCGGCACCCTGCAGCGAGGCCATCTCCCCCTCCGCACCGGCGCGCACGCCCAGGTGCACCTTGCCGTTCGTCAGACGGCTCATCACCTCGATGCCTTTCTCGAGGTTCTTGCGCTCGGCGGCCAGGACGAAGTTATAGTCCGGAGCCAGCGGGGCGGAATCGAACGTCGATACGAATACCGCCTTCGGCGTATCGGCCGGATCGGCGATGATACCGTAAGGACGCTGGACGATCATGGGCCACAGGCCCGACTGGAGCAAAAGTCCTACGATCTCCTCGCGGGAGGCTTTCCGTACGTCGAGTTTCGGGAACTCTTCGTAGGCCTGGGTCGCATCGGCTTCGATGGTCACGTTGAGCACGCAACGCTTCTCTCCGCGATTGATCGCCGCCACGGTGCCGCTGACGGGCGAAGTGAAGAGGACACGCTGGTTGTTCTTGTTGAAGAACAACGGAGTACCCGCCTTAACCCGATCCCCGGCCTTAACCAGCAGTTTGGGGGTCACACCTTCGAAGTCGAAGGGCGAGACTGCGTAGGTGGAAGCCATCGGCAATTCGACGAGTTTCCGCTCCGCCTTTCCCTGGAGATTGATGTCGAGACCTTTGCGTAATGTAATGATTTTCGACATGGTTAGTTAATTGAATTGATGATTATGATTGTATGTTTCGTTTCGGTCTGTCGCGCAAATCGCATAAATCGCGTGCGAATATACGACATTTTTCGAAAGCGGCCAACCAAACCTGCGGCCGTTTTGAGAAATGGAGCGGATTTTTGTACTTTTGTCTTCGCTAACGAAGAAAGCCTTGAACGATCGTCTGGTAAACATACACACGCACCGTCCGACGGGATGCGCCGTCGAACCGACGTTCGGCGGCGTGCACCCCTGGCAGGCCGCCGAACGATTCGATGCGGAGGCGCTGCGCCGTGCGGTCGGCGACGCGCAGATGGTCGGAGAGATCGGGCTGGACTACGCCTGCGGAGTCGATCGCGAGCTTCAGATGCGGCTCTTCCGCGCTCAGCTCCGCCTGGCGGAGGAGCTGCGGCGGCCGGTGGTCATCCACTGCGTGAAGGCTTTCGAGCAGGTCATGAGGGAGCTGCGCAGCTACCGGCTGCGAGCCGTCGTGTTCCACGGCTTCATCGGCTCTGCGGAGCAGGCGGCCCGTGCCGTCGATGCGGGTTATTACCTCTCCTTCGGCGCACGCGCCTTCCGTTCGCCGCGAACCGTCGAGGCGCTCCGCCGCACTCCGCTCGACCGGCTCTTCGCCGAGACGGACGACAGCGGGGAGCCGATCGGGGAGATTTACCGGCGCATCGCGCAGATCATAGGGATCGACACGGAGCGGCTCGAAGAGGAGATTCTGCGAAATTACCGAAAAATATTCGAACGATGACAAGCGAAAACTGGCTCGAACGGACGGAACTGCTGTTCGGAGCGGAGAAGACGGAACTGCTGCGCGCCGCCCACGTGCTGGTGGTCGGACTGGGCGGCGTGGGTGCCTATGCCGCCGAAATGATCGCACGGGCGGGAGTCGGGCGCATGACCCTGGCCGATGCCGATACCGTGGGGCTCTCGAACATCAACCGCCAGCTGGTCGCCCTGCACTCCACCGTCGGACGGCCCAAGGCGGAGGTGCTGGCCGAGCGGCTGCGCGACATCAACCCCCGAATAGAACTGAACGTCGTGAACCGCTACATCCGGGACGAGGAGACCGACCGGCTGCTCGACGCGGCCCGCTACGACTATGTGGTCGATGCGATCGATACCCTATCC
>JAIEHQ010000122.1 GCA_029065825.1 Alistipes sp. | reverse complement strand
GAGTACGCCCGAGGCTGCGAGTCGTTACAGGCAGAGCATCAGTGAAGTTCGGGAGGCATCGCTTGCCCGGGACAAAGGCATGGTGCTCAAGCGCGAGGGGGTAAACGAGGCCGATCGGACGACGACGCTCGTCAGCAACACGGTCGTTGCCGCACTGGTAGCCGCAGCGGCAGCGGTTCTCGTGCTGGTGGTGCGCCGCCGCAAGAAGATGGAGGAGTAGCATGGAGACGGTCGTATCGGTAATGATGATTCTGGTCTGCTTCAACTACCTGTTGAAGCAGACCTACCGCAAGCCCTATTTCGTGGTGCTTTCGGCCGTTGTCGGCGCGCTCTTCGTCGGGTCGATGTGGCCTTGGGCCATCGAGCAGTCGAAGACGCAGATCGGCGATTGGCTCGCCGACTCCGCGCTGATGCACGACACGGCGGTGGTGCTCACGCTCGAAGTGGCCGTGCAGATGGCTTTCTGCATCCTTGCGGCCCGCATCCGGACCTCGGGCAAGGTGCGTGCGCGCACGTTGTGGCTCTACCGCCTGCTGCGCTGGTTCCCGGGCGTGCTCATCTTCCCCGTGCTGTTCAGCATGCTGGTCGCTGCGATATTCGCTCTGCCGGGCGTTCCGTTCCCGAGGGTGGCGTGGTCGCTGGCGGCTCTGGTGCTTGCGGCAGTTCCGCTCGCCGCATGGAGCCTGAAGCGGTGCCTGCCCGAAAAGGAGATCCGGCTTGAACTGCTTTTTCTGTCGAATGCGCTGATCGCCGTGCTGGGCATCGTGGCGACGGTAAACGGCCGAACGGCCGTGGCGGGAGCCGGCGCTGTCGATTGGGCCGCACTGGGGGGCGTGGCGCTGCTCCTCGCTGCGGGATTGGGAGGCGGTATGGCGGCGTACCGCAGAAAAATGAAAGGAATAATCAAAAACAGATAAAATCATGAACTACATTTCCGACACTCTTTATTGGATTTCGACGGGACTGCTGGTGCCCGTCATCGTGCTGCTGATCATCTTTTTCGTCCGCGCGCTGCTGCTCATCGGCAGTTTCTTCGGACAGTATCTGGCCATCCGCCGCACGGGATCGCTCGTCTCCCGCGAACTCGACCGGATCGATGCGGGGAACGTGACGACCCTCGCCGAGCATCTGCCCCGCAAGAACCCCTCGCTGGTGGTAACCTACATGAGCCGTCTGCTCGAGGCGAAGGAGAGCGCCGCCAAATGCCAGCGTCTGCTCGCCGATTTCGAGATCGAGGCAGACAAGGATCTCGCCACCTCCAAGAGCCTGAGCAAGATGGGGCCCATGCTGGGTCTGATGGGTACGCTCATCCCGATGGGACCGGCGCTGGTGGGGCTTTCGACGGGCGACATCGCGTCGATGGCCTACAACATGCAGGTGGCCTTCGCCACGACCGTCGTGGGCCTCTTCTCCGCCGCCGTCGGATTCGTTACCCAGCAGGTCAAGCAGCGTTGGTATCTCAAAGATATGACCGACCTGGAGTATGTCGCAGAGTTGTTGAACGAAAACCGGAAGAGATGAGACGCGGATTGTTGCACAGGGACGAGGAGAACGATCCGATGAGTGTGGTGAGCAACCTGTTCGACGTGGCGATGGTTTTCGCTGTCGCGCTGATGGTCGCGCTGGTAAGCCGCTACAACATGACCGAAATGTTCAGCAAGGAGGATTTCACGATGGTCAAGAACCCGGGCAAGGAGAATATGGAGATCATTACCAAGGAGGGCGAGAAGATCAATCGCTACACTCCTTCGGAGGATCAGGATGCCGGGAGCGGTACGCGGGGCCGGAAGGTGGGTGTCGCCTACGAGCTGGAGAACGGCGAGATCATTTACGTGCCGGAATAAACACGAGGCGCGGTCTGATGATGGAAGCCGCCGTATTGTTGAAAATCATTCGCAGAGCGGTCCCCGGTGTTTGTCGGGGACCGCTCCGGTTTTGGACCTTGCGGCGGTTTGGTTCTGCAATCGGTTCGACAAAAAGAAAAGAGGACTGAAATTCAGTCCTCTTTGTACCCGGAGCCGGGATCGAACCGGCACGATATTGCTATCATTGGTGTTTGAGACCAACGCGTCTACCAATTCCGCCATCCGGGCGGGGAATCGTCGGGACGATTCGGAGTGCAAAAGTAGCGATTAATCGGGAATTTGCAAATTTTTCCAGCGTTTTTTTGCCGGCGGGCGGGGTGTCTGTCCGGCGGTCCGAATGGTGTTTGCGCGCTGCTTTCGGGGTGCGGCTCCTGGGGCGGCCGTCCCGTTGCGGTCGGGGCCTGAAAACGGCGGGTCTCGGAAGAGCTGTTCCGAAAAACGCTATCTTTGCCGTGCGATGAGCGGCCGGCGCGTCGGAGCGTTCCGGTTGCCGCAGGGCTTGGTGCCTGTTGCCGCTTTTCATTGCACTCCCGATCGCTCGGTCCGCCCGTGCGGGGAGGTTGTGATTGGAAAATTGGGCGATCGCATGCGGTCTTGCATCGCGTCGGCTCCTGCGGCATTGCGGCTTGCGCCCGCCTCTTCTCTCCGGAATGGGCGGGGC
>JAIEHQ010000121.1 GCA_029065825.1 Alistipes sp. | reverse complement strand
CCGCAGGGAGGCGCGCCCGCCCCCGCCCTCTCGCGCTCCGAGCGGGGTCTGACCTCCCTGTCCAACCGGTTCGTTCCCAAAGGGCAGTGGGTCTTCGGTATCGCGGCCTCCTACTCGGCCCACACCAACGAGGATTATACGTTTCTGGTCATCGACGACATCAATTCGGACGGCTATACATGCAAGGTAACGCCGTTCCTGTCCTACGCGCTGCGCGACAACATGACCGTCGGAGTCCGATTCACCTACTCGCGGTCGCTGCTGCGCATCGACGGAGGACGTATCAACATGGGCGAGGAGGATACGGGAATCGACATCGGAATCGACTTCTACAACGCCCTGCAGCACAACTATTCGGGAGCCGTGATTTGGCGCCAGTACATCCCGCTGGGGCAAAACAAACGCTTCGCCCTGTTCAACGAGACGAGTCTCTCGCTGGGCGGAGGACAATCGCGCTTCGCCGCCGACTCGCCGGTGCGGGGCACCTACTCCACCAGCTTCACGGGATCGCTCGGCATCTCGCCGGGACTGGTCGCCTTCGCGACCAACAACCTGGCATTCGAGGTAAACGTCGGCGTGATGGGTATCAGCTACACCCGCACCCGTCAGATACACAACCGGGTAACATCCGGCACCCAATCGTCGGGCATGATCAACTTCAAGGTCAATATCCTCTCCATAGGTCTGGGTATCTCGTTCTATATGTAAACACGGAAATACGATGAAACGACTGATTTTACCTTTTCTGATAGCCGTATCGACGGTTTCCGTGCTCCGGGCCCAGGACCATTCCCTCTCCGCCGCACCGTGCGACACGCTCGCGGTGCTCGGAACCGAAGAGCTGCCGGAACTCTGCGACCTGTCCGCCGCTCCGCAGATCGCCTCCCCCACCGGCGACCAGGCCGGCGGGAGAAAGCGCTTTCTGCCGATGAAACGGCGCATCGACCGGGAGATCAACAAGATCAAATTCGTCCATGCGGGCGAAGTGGCGCTCGGGCTGACGGTATCCTACGGAACGCTGTCGAGCGAGAACACCGACTTCATGCTGCTGCTGGACAACCTGAATCTGGACGGAAGCGTCTTCACGATCAATCCTTCGGTGGGCTATTTCTTCCGGGACAACATGTCGGCCGGCGTGCGCTTCGGCTACAGCGACCTCAAAGGTTCGCTCAACACGGCCAGCCTGAACCTGGGAGAGCAGAACGGCATCAACCTGTCGCTCGACAACCTCCATCTTCAGAACAATTCGCTCTCCGTCGGGCTGTTCTTCCGCTCCTACGCAGGCCTCGACAGCAAAGGGCACTTCGGCTTCTTCAGCGAAGTCGATCTTTCGATGGAAAGCGGCCGCTCGGAATTTACCTATGCGACCGGCGGAGAGCTGCGCACCTCGCGCAGCGACAACATGAAGCTGTCGCTGGGATTCAACCCCGGTCTGGCGGTTTACATCTTCCCGAACGTCTGCAGCAGCGTGTCGTTCGGACTGGGCGGCATCGAATACACCAAAATCCGCCAGAAGGACGATGCGGGCAACCTCATCGGCCAGCGCACCGCCTCGAAGATGCGGTTCCGGCTCAATCTGCTCAACATCCGCATCGGCGTGAACATCCACCTCTGGAACAAGAAATCCGGCAAAGCATGAGAAAATACCTTCGTTTCCCGCTGCTCGTCCTGTGCGCCCTGTCGTGGTCCTGCATCGGCAACACCATCCCCTATCCCGTCGTCACGCTTCAGATACTGAACGTCGAAGGGAAGGGCTTTACCTTTTCCGCTGCGGACATAGACAGCGAAAACCGGGTCGTGAAGCTCCGCCTGGACGAACAAACCGACCCGAGCCGCGTGGAAATAGAGAAGATCTCCGTCACGGAAGGCGCCGGGTCGTCCTCTCCGCTGTCGGGCGTTTTCGATCTGCGCACTCCGTACTACATTACCCTCTCGCTCTACCAGGAGTACGAGTGGACGATCGTCGCCGAGCAGCATATCGAACGCTACTTCGATGTCGAGTCGCAGATCGGTTCGGCGACGATCGACGCAGCGCAGCGTACGGCCACGGCTTACGTTTCGGCAGGCACCGATCTCTCCGCGATAAAAGTGACGCGGCTCAAACTCGGTCCGGCCGACATCACGACGATGACCCCGCCGATCGAAGAGCTGACCTCGTTCACGGAGGAGGTCGAAGGAGGGGGCGGACTGCGCTACGTGCACATCGCCTACCACGACATCAAAGAGCGCTGGGCGCTTTACGTCATCCCGACGGATACCAAAATCCGCTTTACCCAGCTCGATGCCTGGAGCGGCGTGATCTGGGCCTATGCCGAAGGCAACAGCGATGCCGAGCTGGGCTTCCGCTACCGAACAGCCGGAGCGGAGGAGTGGAGCGAAGTCGCCAAAGAGGCGCTTACCGTCTCGGGCGGAGCGTTCCACACCTGCATCACCGGACTCGCGCCCGAAACGGAATACGAACTTCTCGCCTACTCGGGAGAAGACGAGACGGAGATCGCGACCGTCGCAACGGGTCCCATGACGCTCCTGCCCAACGGAGGTTTCGAGGAGTGGGCCACGATCAACAACATCGTCTGCCCCTACCTCGAGGAGAGCACGGCATTCTGGGGAACGGGCAACACCGGTGCCCGCGTCGGCGGTGTCATCCCGACCAACAGCACGACCGACATCCGCCCCGGAAGTTCGGGACACTATGCCGCCAAACTGGAATCCAAGGCCGTTCTGGGCAGCATTCTGGCTGCCGGCAACCTCTTTACGGGCCGGTTCTGCGCCGTCCGCAACGGAACCAACGGCGTCGTCGGCTTCGGACAGCCTTTCGAACAGCGTCCGACGGCACTGCGGGGATGGTTCAAATACAATCAGGGCGAACTGAACATCGTCAAGACGCAGCCGCCGGGGCTCGACCTCCAAAAGGGCGATCCCGACAACGGCATGATCTACATAGCCCTGGGTACGTGGACTCCGGAAAAGTACGGCGAAAGCGGCGGGGAGATGTTCGGCACGCCCGAAACCCCGATCGCGATCGACACCCGCAACACAGGCTCGTTCTTCGACCCGTCGGGACCCGACGTGATCGCCTACGGCGAGATGCCGCTCACCTCGACCGTCGCGCAGTGGCAGGAATTCACCATTCCTCTCAAATACACGGCCACGGACCGAAAGCCGACCCACATCATCGTTGTCTGCACGGCCTCGCGCTGGGGCGACTACTTCACGGGGAGCAGTTCGAGCGTACTCTGGGTCGATGACTTCGAACTGATCTACGACCGGCTGGAGTAACAACGCAGCCGCGCTCCGCACGAACGGACACCCCCGGACTTGCAGAAGTCCGGGGGTGTTCACATCCCTCCCC
>JAIEHQ010000120.1 GCA_029065825.1 Alistipes sp. | reverse complement strand
TTCTTGACCAGCGCCGGAATGCTCGACACCGTCCGCCGGTAGATGCGTGCGTCGCGCGGGTCGGAATCGAAGTGCCGGCGTATGACGGTCCGTGCGAGGGCCGTCTGTCTCGGCTGACCGTATTCGAGATTTCTCTTGCGGGGATGGCTGCGGCTGATGTCCGTCGGCATGCTTGAGGGGGCGGGAAGTGTCTTGAAAGCAAAACCCCGTCGGAGTTTCCTCTGACGGGGTTTTCAGTGCCCAGGACAGGAGTCGAACCTGCACGCCTCTCGACACACGCACCTGAAACGTGCGCGTCTACCAATTCCGCCACCTGGGCGACTGTGGAATTACGGAGTACAAAGGTAGGGGTTTTTTCTGAACTTCCAAATTTTTTCGAATAAATTTTTTTACTTGCTCAGGTATTTGTGCTGAAACAGAAGTAGATAAATTACAGCGACGGAGATGTAGGCATCGGCCAGATTGAAGACTGCGCCGAAAAAATAGTGGTGGTTGTCCACCAGGAAACTCAGAAATCCGGGGACATTTTCCCATCGGAAGAGGGGGAAATAGAACATATCGACCACGCGGCCCATCATCGGACCGGCGTAATGGCCGCCGAACTGCGCGACGCTGTCGGGGGTGGAGGCCGAGAAGATCAGGCCGTAGAAGGCGCTGTCGAGGATGTTGCCGATCGCTCCGGCCAAAATCAGGGCCAGGCCGACGAGGACCCCCTTCGGAGCCTTGCGCCGAAGCAGTCGGGCGATGAACCAGGCGATCAGGCCTGCCAGACCGATGCGGAAAAGTCCCAGCAATAATTTGCCCCAGTCGATCGTTTCTGATGTAGCGGCGATGTGCATGCCGAACGCTGCTCCCTTGTTTTCGACGAAGTAGAGCTGGAACCAGTTCGGGATGATTACGATGGCTTCGCCCAGCGTCATGTGGGTCTTGACCCATATCTTGAGCGCCTGGTCCAACAGCAGCAGGATGAGAATGAGCAGCGTGAGCTTTTTTCCGTTCATGAATGCGTATTTTTTATGGACAACAAAGGTAGGGAAAAATCGGCGTATCGCCAAAATCGGGTTTTTTCGGAGTCGCGTCTTGCTTTTCGGGAAAATGTATGTATCTTTAAGGGTTAAAATCATAACGTTTATGAAATTCATCAATCTGAAACTCATCACTCTTCTTGCGGCCGTTTCGCTCTGCGGCTGCGTGAAGGACCCCACGGCCGACGGTGCGGGAGGGGGAAATGCGGAGGATGTGTCGCGCAAGGTGCTGGCGACCGCCTCGTTCGGAGCGGAGCAGGGAGAGCTGCTCGTAAAGGTCGCCCCCGAGGTGCTCGCACAGGTGGCGGGCGGCGTGACGCGCTCGGGAGCCACGCGCAGCGGCGTGGAGGAGTTCGACCGGGTGCTCGGCAATATCGATGCCGTCTCTTTCGAGCGGGTGTTTCCCTGCGACAAGCGGCACGAGGCCAACATGCACGCGGCCGGTCTGGATCGCTGGTATAAGGTAACCTTTGCGCCCGAGATCTCGCTGGAGGAGGCCTCTCGGCAGCTGGCGGCGCTGGAGGAGGTGTCGCTCGTGCAGTACAACGGCCATGTGGTGAAAAATTTCGTGACCTCCCCCGTCTCGTACGACGAGGTGTGGGGCGCTGCGGCCGGCGACCGGCAGGTCAATACGCGTGCCGGAGAGGCGGCCTACTTCAACGACCCCGATCTGAACAAGCAGTGGCACTATAAGAATACGGGCGACGAAAGCCTGGTCACTCCGATCAAGGCGGGGTGCGATATCAACCTCGAACCCGCGTGGGAGCTTTGTACGGGCGATCCGGAGATCATCGTGGCCGTCGTGGACGAGGGCGTGGCCTATACGCACGAGGATCTGAGCGACAACATGTGGGTCAATGAGGCCGAACTGAACGGCGAGCAGGGCACGGACGACGACGATAACGGGTACAAGGACGATGTCTATGGCTATAATTTCGTGAAGCGGCAGGGTCGTCCCACCTGGACGGGCAAGAGCGATACCGGCCACGGCACGCACGTCGCGGGAACGGTTGCGGCGGTCAATAACAACGAGATCGGCGTGTGCGGCATCGCGGGCGGTTCGGGACGCAAGGACGGCGTGCGGATCATGTCCTGTCAGATCTTCGCGGACGGCCAGGAGGCCACGCTCGCGAATACGGCAGCTGCGATTATCTATGCGGCCAACAACGGAGCCTCGATCCTGCAGTGCAGCTGGGGCAGCTCCAGCGGGCGGTACACCTCGGACGAGGATTACAAGTCGCAGCGCGGTCTGGAGTGCGAGGCGTTCGAGTACTTTATCGACACGCCGCGTCCGGGCAGCGTGCTGAACGGAGGTATCGCCATCGTGGCTGCCGGTAACGACGGTGCGATCTGCACCTATCCGGCGGCGTATCCCCGGATGGTCTGCGTGACTTCCGTCAGCACCGACTTTACCCCTTCGACCTTTACCAATCGCGGTTTGGCGGCCGATATCGCGGCTCCGGGCGGCGACTTCAAATACCACACCTCGGGCGACAAGGCCGGTTACGTGCTCTCGTGTCTGCCGTACAACCTGGGCCGCTACGGCTATTATTACGGTACGTCGATGGCTTGCCCCCATGTCTCGGGTGTGGCGGCACTGGGTCTCTCCTATGCCAAGCAGCTGGGCAAGACTTTCCAGCCCGATGAGTTCCGCTCGATGCTGCTCGGAGCGGTCAATTCGCTCGATTCCTATCTGACCGGCGAAAAACATTTTACCTCCTATGCGGCCAACGGGTTCGACTATCCCAGCCCGATGGATATGGACTCGTATCGCGGAAAAATGGGCGCCGGCATGGTCGATGCCTACAAGATGCTGCTGGCCGTACGCGGCGTTCCGGCTATTACCGTGCGGCAGAACGAACCGACGCAGGTCGCTTTGGCCGACTATTTCGGCGGTGTCGAGTCGTTGGAATATCGGTTGGAGGCTGATCGGGATGCGGTGCAGAAGCTGGGGCTTTCCGTCGCAGAGGGGGCGGAAGGCGGTGTGACGCTTACCTGCACGAAGCAGGGTGCGGCGCTGGTGCGGGTAACCTCTTCGGTGGGCGGAACCCCGTTGAGCTGCGAGGTGGCTGTCATCTGCCGGGCCAAGGCGGCATCCAACGGCGGTTGGATGTAGCCGACGCGAATCGTCGTTTTGTGCCGGAGGCTTCTTGTTGGAGCCTCCGGCGCTTTTATTGAATGGGATGTATTTATATAATTATAGGTATAAATGGCCTTTCAGGGGTAAAATTGCGATTTTTTGCAAAAAAGATGCGAAAATGTTTGCAAGTTCGAAAATAAACCCTACCTTTGCATCCGCATTTGAGAAACAAACATACACGAAAGCAGAGAAATCTGTCGGGTGAGAATCGGAAACGAGGGTTTGAAAAACGAAAATGCAAAAAAAAGTTCTTGAAAAATTTGGTGGGTTGAAAAAGATGACATATCTTTGCAGTCCCGAAAGCAACGAAATAAGTTGCGATTTTTTTTGAGGTCGGTTCTTTGATTTACTGATAATATTGAGAGAGAAATGTAGTATTTATCTGTCAAATTCCTTTAAGGGAATATAAGTAGTCAGGACTCTAACAAAACAAAGTAATTTTTTTACAATGGAGAGTTTGATCCTGGCTCAGGATGAACGCTAGCGGCAGGCTTAACACATGCAAGTCGAGGGGCA
>JAIEHQ010000012.1 GCA_029065825.1 Alistipes sp. | reverse complement strand
AACGGCAAACCGATCGACCCGCTGAAGATCCCGCAGGAGCCGGGCGAGCCGAGCGCCGCGGCCAACCGCGCGGCCTTCGAATATGTCCGCGACCGGATCGTGGCCGAACTGGAGGGCGAGGTGGCCGACTCCGACCGGATCGTCCAGCTCGACTCGATCGTCGTCGCACCCGCCGCAACCGAATTACCTGCCGCACGACAATAATACGCCCATGATCGACCCACGCATCGTCCGCTTCATCCGCAAGCACCACCTGCTGACCCTGGCCACCGCAACGGAGCTGGGTCCCTACTGCGCCCACGCTTTCTACGCCTACGACGAGAAGCGCAACCGGATCGTCTTCGCCGCCGACCCCGCCACGCGCCACGCCACCGAGATGGCGGCCCGCACCGAAGTGGCGGCCGGCATCGCCCTCGAAACGCGCACGGTAGGCAAGCTCCAGGGCGTGCAGCTCTGCGGCCGTGCCGTGCCCGCCGACGAGGAGGATCGCCGCCGCTACCTGACGCGCTTCCCCTTCGCCGCGATGAGCGCACCGACGCTCTGGACGATCGTCCCCTCTTTCATGAAATTTACCGACAACACGCTCGGCTTCGGAAAAAAACTGATATGGAACAGCGAAAAACAGGAGTAATCATCGTCGCCGGTGGCTCGGGCCGCCGGGCGGGAGGCACACTGCCCAAACAGTTCCGCATCGTCGGCTCGCTGCCCGTGCTGGGCCATGCGATCAACGCATTCGCCCGCGCCCTGCCCGGAGCGCCGATCGTCGTGGTGCTCACACCCGAATGGCGCGACCTGTGGCGCGACCTCGCGGCCCGGTTCTACATCGCCCGCCACACCTGCGCCGCCGGCGGGGCCGAACGGTTCCATTCGGTACGCAACGGACTCGACGCACTGCCCATCGACGTATCGCTGGTCGCCGTGCACGACGGTGCCCGGCCGCTGGCAAGCGAGGAACTGATCCGCCGCTGCGTCGCCTGTGCGGCGGAACACGGCTCGGCCGTTCCGACCGTCGCGGCGGTCGATTCGATGCGGCTGCTCGACGACGACGGAACCTCGCACCCGGTCGATCGCAGCCGGCTTCGCAGCGTGCAGACCCCGCAGGTGTTCGATGCCGCGCTGCTGCGCGAAGCCTACATGAGCGACTACCGGCCCGAATTTACGGACGACGCTTCGGTCTTCGAACGGGCCGGCCACAGCGTGACGCTGTGCGAGGGCGAGCGCAGCAACCTGAAAATTACCGTCGCGGAAGATCTCGCAATCGCCGGAGCACTCCTCGACCCGAACGACAGCGGCCGTGAGCAAGATCTATAAATACCGCATCGGCCGGCGGACGCTGACCCACACGTGCCTCCACCTGGTCGTCTTCGCCGCACTGGGCTTCGGGCTTTACTTCCTCTACGAGGGCGGCTACCTCTCGGCGTGGTTTACCTCGTTCGTGGCGGCCGTCATCGCCCTGATGGCGCTCTCGATTCCGCGCCGGATCATCCTCGACGACGAGGGGCTGCACATCCTCTGTCTGCTCGACATTACCGAACTCCGCCACGAGGAGATCGCCGCCGTGCGGCGGGTCGAACGACGCGAGCTGCGCTGGCTGCTGCCCCTCTTCGGCGGCTACGGATTCTTCGGCTACTACGGCCACTTCCTCGACCTGAAGCACCTCGAACGGGTGCGTCTCTACGCCTCCGAATGGCGCGATCTGATCGAAATCACGGATATTTACGAGAACCGCATCCTGGTCTCCTGCTCCCGCACCGAGGAGCTTACCCGCGACCTGCAGGAGTCGATCGCCCGCAACCGGCACACACAACAGCAGGAGTGCGCCGGCACCCCGCACGAAGCGGCCCCGCAGCACGACGACCCGCAGGAAGCGTAAGCCCCGCCCGCCGCCGCACGATCCGAAAGAAAGGAAACGGCCGGTTCCCGGGCAGGCCGATGAAAAGATGAAAAAGGCTTCCGGCATTTTGCCGGAAGCCTTTTTTCGCGCTCCTCTTCGGGAAAGCGCTTCCCTATTTCGCGGCGGCACGCGCCCGTGCGGCAATCGACTCGGCGGTGTGCCGCACGCGTGCGCACAGCGCATCGAGGTCCAGGCCGACGACCGTCCGCCCTTCAACCACCACACGGCCATCGACCACCACCGTATCGACATCCGCCGCCTTGCCGCAATAGACCAGGTTGGCCGCCAGGTCGTAGGTCGGTGTCAGGTGGGGCTTGCGCCGGTCGATCAGGATGAAGTCGGCCAGTGCCCCCTCGCGGATCACACCCAGCTCGCCGGCAAGGCCCAGGGCGCGGGCACCCTCCGCCGTCGCCATCCGCAGCACCTCGTAGGCCGGAAGCGCGCAAGGGTCCATCGTCGCGACCTTCTGGAGGAACGATGCGGTGCGCATCTCCTCCCACATGTCCAGATCGTTGTTCGAACAGCAGCCGTCGGTACCGAGCGTACAGCAGACCCCCGCGCGCAGCATCTGCGCTACGGGAGCGATGCCGCTGGCGATCTTCATGTTGCTCTGCACGTTGTGCGACACGGCCACGCCACGTTCCGCCAGGATCCGGATGTCCTCCTCGCCGACATGAATGCAGTGCGCTCCGATGGTCCGCTCGTCCAGCACCCCGAGCGCGTCGAGGTGGGCGACGGGCGTGGCTCCTCCGTAGCGCTCGGCCACGATGCGCAGCTCCTCCTCCGTCTCGGCGATATGGGTCATGAAATGCAGCCCCCGGCTCCGCGCCAGCTCCTTGCCCCGCACGATCGACTCGGCCGAGCAGGAGTAGGG
>JAIEHQ010000119.1 GCA_029065825.1 Alistipes sp. | reverse complement strand
CGCCGGCACTTCGATTCCGACCCGCGCGACGCACGCATCTACCGGCGGACGGTGTCGAGCATTCCGGCGCTGGTCAGGAACACGAACGAGAGCTATCTGACGCCCCCCCTTTGCAGAGACCCAGCCGTTCAATATCCCGAGAGCGACCTGTGAGAATTCGCGGGACGTGCAGATCGAGATCAAGGTAAGCAAACCAGGATACGAAGATCGGGCCAAGCGCTTCAACACGCGTCAGGCGATCGACCGGCAGGAAATCATCGCCCTCTTCGAAATGGCCGCAAAAAAAAGAATCGGCAGAAAAGCCTCTCCACTCTCTTCCTTTTTCCCGCAATAAGTGCAGTCGGCCCGCATTATCGCCCCGTGCGGCTTGCCGCTTACCCCGCAATCGGCTATCTTTGCCGTATGCTTGAAGAGTTTCTGCAATACCTCGTCAGCGAACGGCGCTTCTCGCCGCTGACCGTAAGCAACTACCGGCGCGACGTGGAGCGTTTCACGCAATGGATCGAAGCGCAGGGCGGACGGCCGGACGCACCGGAGACGATCTCGGCGAACGACCTGCGCGCCTGGATCGTCCGCCGCAGCGAGCAGGGAATCGGCGCCGCCTCGATCAACCGGGAGCTCTCCTCGCTGCGGAGCTATTTCCGCTACCTCCACCGCCAGGGAGTCATCCGCAAGGAGCCGCTCTGCGGCCTGCACGCCCTGAAAGCGCCGAAGCGGCTCCCCTCCTTCGTCCCCACCTCCCGCATGGAGACGCTGCTCGACCGAACCGACCGGGAGAGCCGCAGCGACTCTGCGGACGATCAGCGCGACGCGCTGATCGTCCAGCTCTTCTACAGCTGCGGACTGCGGCTCGCAGAGCTTGTCGCCATCGACCGCGACGATTTCTCGGGCGACTACACCGCACTCAAGGTGCGGGGCAAGGGCGACAAGGAGCGCCTCGTCCCGATCCTGCAACCCGTCCGGCAAAAAATTTTACGCTATCTGGAGACGATCGACCGGCAAAGTATTTGCATTTCTCAGAAAAAAGCACTATTTTTAACACAGGAAGGAAGAAGAATCTCGCGCAGCACCGTCTATCGCATCGTGAAGCGGCAGTTGCGGCAAAGCGGCATCCAGGGCAAGACCAGCCCCCACGTGCTGCGCCACACTTTCGCCACGGAGCTGCTCAACAACGGAGCAGACATGCGGGAGATACAGGAGCTGCTGGGCCACGCCTCCCTCAAGGCGACGCAGGTCTATACGCACAACAGCATCGACAGCCTGCAGGAGATCTACTCCCGCGCCCACCCGCGCGAAAAAGGGAACGACAAACGATGAAAATCCGCGCCCGCCGGGCCGCAGCGCACTGCGGGCAGGATAATACGAACTTAATAAACTTTATTATTATGAACGTACAGATTCAATCCGTGAAATTCGATGCCGACAGAAAGTTGGTCGAATTCGTAGAGCACAAAATGAGTAAGCTCGACCGCTTCGCCGAGCGCGCCATCGGTGCCGACGTCATACTGAAGCTCGACAAGGACCTCGAACAGGGCAACAAGGTGGCGACGATCAATCTCCACGTTCCGGGCGACGATCTGGGCGCCGAGAGTCGGGGCAAGAGCTTCGAAGAGGCAGTCGATACCGCGATCGAGGCGCTCAAGCGGCAGATCGAACGCTTCAAAGGCAAAATGGAGTAGTAATCCGCAGAGGGCGGACCGAAGTCCGGGTCCCTCCCGGCAGGGCGCGTGTCCTCCGCATGCGCGGCTCGCCGGCTCCGCTCCCGCAGCAAAGGCTGCCAAGAAAAACCTCCCCGGGGAAAATTCCCCGGGGAGGTTTTTCTTGACACGGCTCCCGGATTCCGGCGCATCCCTCCCGGACTCCCGCCGGAATGTTGCGACCCGGCCGCACCCGCCGCGGCTAATTGTCGATCCGCCTCAGGAAGCAGGCATCGGATTGCAGCAGATCCGGATTGGCACCGTCATAGTACTGTCCCCCGCCCGTACCGTCCGCCTTGGTCTCGTAAACGTGCTGGGAACCATATGATTCGAATCCGAAGGTCATGTAGTTGATATCGAATCCCCAGTGCTTGTTCGCCGCCCGTTTGCCGTACCAATAAACCGCGCCGGGTTCCCGGTACAGCTCGTAAAGACAGGGCAAATTGCTCGCAGTCGCATAAGGCATCTCGTCCGTACGGTTGGCATATTTGAGCACGCCGTACCGCAGAGGACTCGTAACACGGTTGTCATCGTCCTTGTACTGCCTGCGGCCGTTTCCCGTATTGCCGATCGGGAAGAAGAGAAAGTTCCCCGTCTGTTTGTCGCAAATGAAGCAGCCGCGCATTCCCCGCTCCTGCCCCTCCTGGGTATAGGTGTTGGTCTCGTCGTTACTGTCGAGCGTACGCTCGCACTCGTCGCCGTAACATACGCCGTAATAACGAGTGTACTTATCGACATTGGTAAGATCCATCCAGTCGTCGTACTCGGCCACGCGGGCTCCTCCCGCAGTCATCGTCGCGTCGGTAAATCCCGCCGGATCGGTCGGGATATCCTTGAACACCGCCGAAGAGACATTGCCCTGCGTGTCGTACACGTCGAAACTGCTCCAGAAAGCCTGCTGCTGAAATCCGTACCCCTCCTTCAGGTTGTTCGACGACAGAATCGCCCGGGTCGAACAGCCGAACTTGAACATCGAACCCTCCAGCAGCGGATTGGCCGCATCCTTGCCGCTCCACTCCACGTTGGTCATGTGCCAGTTGCGTCCGCCCATCGGCACGGTGCCGATTCCCTGGCTGACCAGAATCACGTGCGAACAGGTCTCGTTGTGGAACTTGATCTCGATCCGCCCGAAGCGGCTGCCGCCCGCATAGGTCGAAGCCGGACGGTAGTCGAACTCCACCTTCGAACCGGTGCCGCCCCGCACCGGACCCGTACCCCACTCGCTCTCCTCCGTATCCTTGATCTGAATCCAGTCGCCGTCCAGCACGGTAGCGGTCCAGGGCCCCTCGGAAGTTACCTCCTCGAACTCCGTCGCGACGGTCGGATTGGAGTTGGTGTTCATCAGCGTGACGCGGAACGGCTTGGTCGATTCGCCCTTCCGCCATATTCCCTTCGGGTTTACCAGACGGCGCACCTGGATGACATCGATCGTCTCCTCGATCGAACTGCCGTCGGCAAGCACCGCCGTCAGCTTCACGCGGGCGTAGCGCCGCCGGCCGACGTAGTAGTTGTTGCCGGAGAAGCCGGAACCGAGGTTCATCGGCCGCGTATAGACCGGCACTTCGAAGCGGTAGTACTCGTCGGTCTGTTCGCTGGGTGCGGCAAAGGTTTTCGTCCCGGTATATTCCGTGAAACGATCGGCCAGAGCCGTCTTGTTGATGAGATCCAGCGAGAGGAATCCGTTCCTCAGGTCGGAATTCGTCGTGTTGTACTTATGGTCGTAATAGCCCCAGTCGTTGCGCACGATCTCGGCTTTCAGCTCCTTTACCGAGGTAATATTCTTGTCGTAATAGACCGTCACGGGGATCTTCAGCTCCTGATTGGAAAGGTAGGAGATAAACATGGGGTCCGGCACGACGATCTCGGGCGGCTTGGGCACGTAGTCGTACTCGATATGCCAGTCGGGATCGTTGGCATCGTGCTTGAAGACGAGCGTTACCTTGTAGTGGGTGTTGCGCTCGGCGTTGAAGTCGTCGATCATGTTCTTGCCCAGCATGCAGCGATAGATAATGTTGCCGTAGGAGGGACGGTCGGACGAGGAGTTCACGTAATACCCCTTCACTTCGAGGTAGGTGCCGCACAGCACGTTGTCCTTGCTGTCGAAATTCTGGTACTTGTGCTTGTCGGGATGTATTCCCTGCATGTTCTCGTAGAAGAAGAGCGAGGGGGCGGCGTTGGCATGATTGCCGTAGGTGTTGGCACCCCGTCCGCAGGAGATGCGCGGCCACTCTTCGAAATTGTCGCCCTTGCCGAAAAGCAGCATGTCGCCCTCTTCGATGAGCTGCTCCTGGCTGTCCGGACGATTGTCGTTGATGAGCGTGCAGGTGGTCGGAATATCCCGGATCTGCGCCGACTTGAGATAAATGTAGATATTATCGTTCATCGCGCTGGCATCGAAAGCCACCGTTACCTTCGAGGCCGCACGGCGTATCCAGGAGTGGAGCGTGACATCCGCCCGGTCGATCGCCACCGGCTGGGCCTCGCCCCGGGCATAGGCCGTATCCTCGCTCGTGCTGAAATAGCCGGACATCTGGGCATTGGCCGCAATCCGGTCCGGATTCCACGTCAGCACGATGGACTTGAAGTCGCTTTCGGACAAGATGCGCTCGTCGCCGGTCAGGTCGCCGACATTGGCGACGGCGTAGATGCGGTACTTTCCGTAGGGTATCTTGCATTGCAGCGTCGCATGCTGCGTGACGGTCTCCTGCTCCTCCTCCGGCAGCTGGTCATCGACCGGCCGCTTCTGGTCGGTTATCGTCAGCTGGTCCTTGGTAAAATAGCTCTTCCCGGCACAGGTGCCGTCGGTGCGGTACCAGACCACGCAGAGATCCTCGATCGACCCGATCAGGTCGCCCTTCTCGCTGCGGGTCCCGCCCAGCGGCGCACCGCCCAGCGGACGGAACGTCACGTTCAGCTCGACCTCGCTCTCGCCCCGTCCGAAGCCGCCTTCGCCGGTCTCCAGATCGTCCCGCATACAAGAGACGAGGCAGCACGACAGACCGACTGTCATCAGAATAACGTACAATATCTTGCTCTTCATATCAGGCCTCGATTATCCTTCGTCTTTCCGTCGTCTCCTCCGCTTCTTCATCCCCCACTCCGAATCCGGGACGAAGCTCCCATTGGTCGTAAGGATAGACATCCACCGAAACCGAGGGTTCGGCAACCCCCTTGTTCGACAATTTGAATTTGTAATAACAGTTGCGCCGCACATCGAAAGGATCGCCCGCCTGACTGCCGGCGGGAGGATCGCCGTAATACTTGAAGTCCACGACATACTCCTTGTCGGCGCGCTCCTCGAATTTCACCACGATCTGCGCGGCATCCGCCCGGCGCACCTTCCCGTCGGCATTCCGGTGTTCGGGGAGGTAGATCTCGAAACTTCCGTCCGAGAGTTTGCGGAAGTCGATCGAAGCCTCTTCGACCGCCCCCTCCTCGACATGCACCTCCTCGACGTAGTCCGACGCATGGTCGCCCTTGACATAGTCCCCTTCGGCATACACCCCGCTCGGAGCGCAATACCCCGTGCGGTTGTAGCGTTTGAGCCGCACCTTCTCGAGCGTCCACTCCGCAGCAGGGCAGACGACCTGCACCTTCGCCATCGCCCGCAGCAGATGGACCGTTCCCAGGTAGGTTACCGTCTGCGGAGTGAACTCCACCGCCTCGCACAGCCTGACTCCATACATCGGAATCGGGGTCTCTTCCGAGCACACGAACGGCGGAACATAGGCGTAGCGGCTCCCGGCAGCGGTGCAAATATCCTCGATCGTTGTCTTTCCCGCCGTCAGCCCTTCGGGATAGGTGGGCCAGTTGGCCAGCACGACCACCTTGAAATCGCGGGGCAGACGGCCGTCGATCCGTCCGATCACCTCATAGACTTTCGACCGCACCGGATCGTCGCCCAGCGGGATGAAGTCCTGCTGCCGGAACGAGGTGAGGTATCTGTTCTCCGTATCGAAGAAGAGGATACGGTAGTTCTTGTGCGCCACGTCGATATAATTCTCGAAATCGACTCCTGTGGCGTCGTCGTAATCGCCTGCGGGCGTCGTCCGGACAGCCTGCGTCCCGCCCAGCGCGATGCGGAATCCCACCCGCATCTGCGCCGGCTCCTGAGATTCGATCTCCGGGTCGCGCTCCTTGTCGCACGAGGCTACCAGCACCGACGCAAGCAGCGCGACGATACCCATCGCATAACGTGGTATGAATCCGTACATACTCATGAAATGCCTTTCGTTCGATTATAAAATTCTGCTATAAACTCACAAAGAAGTATTCTGCATGACCAGTTTCCAGGAGTGGATATTGACGCTCATGCTGACCCAGCGCAGCTGGTCGTCCAGCACGAAAATCAGGCTGTACTCGTCCATACGGTCCAGAAACTCCTGATCGTCCATCGTCTTGCGGTACTCTCCCTTGACCAGCAGCGCGTAATCGACCAGCGGCACCGAAACCACGGTGCGCCCCGTCTGGTTGTCCGTTACCTTGAGACGCATCTTGTTCGCCTCGGGGAACGCCTCTTCGGCCGCTCCGGCAGCGAGCGGGGCCATCCTGTCGCGCACCGTCAGCCGCGCCGTCGTCAGCTCGGCGATGACGGCACTGAGCGACGAAATGTAGTTCGGGTCGTCGCTCTCGATGCCGGCCACACCGCTCTGCGTATGCCAGGCGTAATAGGTCAGCAGCTGGTCGGGCAGCAATTCGTTGTCCCAGTCCATCGCTCCGTTCTCAGCCGTGATCGCGAACGTGAAGCGCTCCGGATCCATCTGCTCGCCGGAGAGCTGCTGCAACACCACGCGCACGTTGTTCGTATCCTTCTTGAGCGACAGCGTGTAGGTGTGCACACCCTCCTCCTCGCCGAAGGTCTGTCCGGCCAGGTAGCCGTGATACAGCCGGTCGATATCGCCGCGCACCTCCGCGTTGCCCGCCGCATCGCAGGTGCGCTGCAGCGTGCAGGTCAGCTCCTCCCTCGTCGCGGCATCGGCCGCGATCGGGAACGACCCCTTGTCGGTCGTACCGGCCCACGCCAGCAGGTCGTAGGTTCCGGGAGCGACATCGACGGTCATGGCATACTCCTCCGACGCGAGCGCCTCGCCCTGTTCGGTGCGCTGCCACACGATATTCCCGCTGCCGTCGAGCAGATAGAGCGTGACCGACTCCACCTCGCTCGCAAACGCATCGGCGAACTTCATATTCCAGTCGTAACGGAACCTGACGCGGTAGGTTACCGAACAGTCGCCCTCGTCCTCGTATATCAGGCCGTCGCAGGCGACACCCAGCACACAGAGCGACAACAGCCCGCACAGTCCGCAAACGACCCTCTTCATGCAAGACAATAACTCCATGACAATAATACGCTATTCTTTAAATCCTCCGGGGCGGACCCCGCACGTCCGCGGACAGCTCGCGATAACGGGAATCCCGTTATCGCGAGGCGGCCGCGGCGATAAGCCGCATTACTCCAGCTCTACATCCTGATTGACGACCTTCCACGAAAGCACGTTGATATTGGCTCCGACGTAATAGGTGTCGCCCTCGTCGTCCGGATCCGGCACGATTACCTCGTCGGGATCGAAGATACCCTTGCCTACCCGGGCGAGGCTGTTCACGCTGACTACGTAGTGGTGGTTGCGCACAACGCCGTAGTTCGCCTCACGCACCTCCTTGTCGTCCGCAGCATTGTTGCGCAGGTGCTCGATGCGAATGTTGTAGTACATCTCGCCGCCGTTGTAGCCGATCGCGGGATTGCCCTCGTTGAAGGAGGCCAGCGTTTCGTTGAGATTCGAGAAGTCGGTAATCTTCGTCGCCGCGCCGGTGGCCTTGTCGATCGAATAGATATCGGTCGGCAGCTCGTCGCGCAGCTGCACGCACACCTTGCCGTCGCCGGCATTTACCAGATGGACGTACGGCACTCCGATCTGCGTATATTTCGTATTGCCGTCCTCATCGGTTCCGTCGATATAGTAGGCGTTCAGATCGAGCCGGCCGAGCACGTAAGCCTTGTAGGTGGGGCGGTAGTAGAGAATGCCGTTGTAGCTGACCATGTCCAGGCCGTTGCCATCTTTATCGCAGATCTTGGCCTTCAGCAGCACGCTCGTCAGCGCGTCGCGGTTGGCAGCGATCTGAGCCGTATTCGTATTCTCCATGCAGTAGTCCGCCGAGGGGATTTTGTTGCCGAGCTTGCTGCCGCTGATGTATTTCAGGTAGGTCGAGCCTTCGGAGTTCTTGCCGTCGCCCTCAGCACTTGCATCGCCGGCATTCGCCGGATAATCGTCCTTTCCGTAATTCCAGGACATGCCCCAGTAGCTGCGGAAATGGGCCGGATCGTTCCACACCCAGTCCTCACCGAGCGACTCTTCGCTGTTCTCCCACGTCTGGTCGATGTTTTTCATCAGGAAAGAGTTCTTGGCCGTCGCATTCAGCCCCCAGCCCAGGAACTCGACATAGATGTCGGTCGCACCGACAGCAGGACGATCCTCCGCCGTGTCGTCCGTGTCATTGGGGCTGCCGGCCACCGATACATTCAACTTGTAACGGCCGTTCTCGGCGGTGCCGAGCAGTGCGTCCGACACACGCAGGGACACTTTCGCCGCCAGACGCTCGACATATACCGTCACGGGCTTGGCCACCTCGGCCTCAATCGGTCCCGTGGAGAAGTGGTCGCGGGATACCTCGGTAACGAAGTAGGGCAGCTCCGCGCCCTCGGCATCCTTCTGCCCGGCGAAGCTGGTCGTGGTCATCGTGAAGTAATCGTCCTGTGCAAAGGCTTCGGGCGCCTCCACCAGCTTGGCGCACATCGCATCGAGCGTCGGTTCGTAGGTAAAGCCCTCCGGAGCGTTGAGCACCGTGATCAGGTATTTGGGGAACGACACATCGGTCAGGCCCCGCAGCACGATCACCGAATTGCCCTTGAACTCCACGTTCTGATCCGGATCGGTCGCCGCGCCTCCGTTCCAGACATTGGCCTCCGTCACGAACATCCTGTTGGTATCGTAGAAAACGAACTTGGCGTTCCGCACCTGG